>JANOLM010000512.1:0-11359 GCA_031419815.1 Bacteroidia bacterium | reverse complement strand
TAGGAGAGATGCATCCTCAATACGCTGTGCTCATCCAAAACCTGGCGACTGTTTATCAGAAAACCGGAAGAGTTAGAGATGCGGAAATGTATTTGAACAGCGCACTAAAAAATTATGAATACAATTTTGGCAAGAAACACGGATCCTATGCCACCACCATTGGCAACCTCGCTTCACTTTATCAAGATGAGAATAAATGGGAACAAGCAGAGGCCGCGTGGAAAGAGAGCCTGAGTATTCGGAAGGAATTGGTGGGAGAGGAGCATCCTGACTATGTGCGGGCGCAACTTGGATTGGCAGGCCTTTATCATGCTCAGTCTAAATTGGAGCAAGCTGAGGCATTGTATGAGCCTGTCATCAAAAATTACCAAAAGCAGGTGAAAGATTTTTTTCCTTCCATGAGCGAGAAGGAGAAGGCTGCTTTTTTCGCAAAAGTGAAAAATGCTTTTGACTCTTACAGTGATTTCGCTATAGAATATTCTGCTGCCAATAGTGTAAGGCGACCTGAGCTCTTAAAAAAGGTATACGATCTGCAACTCATTAATAAAGCTATCCTACTCAGTTCTTCAAGTAAAGTCCGGGCAAAAATAGTAGGAAGTAAAAACGTCCAACTTCTCACGCTTTATCAGGAGTGGCTTGCAACAAAAGAACTGATTTTAAAGTGGTACACTCAATACTCCATTATGGAACGCGGCCAGGTGGATATTAAGCAACTGGAAAGCAAGGCGAATGATGTGGAGAAATCCCTATCGCTTCAGTCTTCATTTTTTAAGGAAGGAATTGATCAGAAGACGATTACATGGTTAGACGTAAAAAATTCCCTTTCCGTTGGCGAGGCAGCTATTGAAATTATTCGGATTAAGAAAAGATTTGAAAAGGATACCGTGTACTATATTGGTTTGGTGGTCAAGAACCAATCCGAATTTCCTGAAGAGGTTATTTTTCCCCTTGGTAACAAGTTGGAGGGGCGTTATTATAAATTTTTGCGCAACAGTATTAAATTCGTTCATCCCGATTCCCTTTCTTATCTCATATTTTGGAAGCCGTTGGAAGAGAAGTTAAATAACATCCAAACAGTATTTATTAGTTGTGACGGTGTTTTCAATAAAGTTAACTTTAATGTGTTGAAAGATAAAGGCTCCAATCAATTTGTAATTGACAAATGGTTGGTGCGAAGGTTGAGTAACACGCGTGAGTTGGTGGAAATGAGAAAATCAAATGAACCACCTAAAATTCCGAATAGTGCTGTACTGATCGGTTTTGCCGATTTCAATTTAAAAGCTACCAACGTGGTGGCATCAGATAAAAGGAGAAGCGCTGCCCATTTTTTTGGATTTGAAGGTGAGGAGATCCCTGTGCTTCCTGCAACGGAAAAAGAGATAGATGTATTGGGCAATTTGATGGCCTCTAAACAATGGAATGTCACAAAGCTTATGAAAGCGGATGCCTCTGAAGAAAATGTTAAAAAAACTGAAGGTCAGTCGGTGATTCACATTGCATCGCACGGATTTTTTTTAACCGACATGAGTCAAGATGAAGCTTCGTTCAATGAAGAATTTTTGAGTAACCCTCTTTTTCAATCGGGGATACTATTATCAGGAGCCGCTGTTCCGGGTCGCGTGGGAGAAGGAAAAGAGGATGGGATATTGACGGCATATGAAGCAATGAGTCTAAGTTTAGACCAGACCGAATTGGTGGCCTTATCGGCCTGCGAAACTGGATTGGGGGAAATTAAAAATGGCGAAGGTGTATTTGGACTTCAGCGTTCTTTTTTAGTTGCTGGTGCCAACTCTATATTAATGAGCTTGTGGCAGGTAGACGATGTGGCCACACAGGAATTGATGGTCAATTTTTATTCTTTTTGGTTAAGCGGAGATGGTAAACACGAAGCGTTTAGAAAAGCTCAGTTGGAAATTAAAAATAAATATAAAGAGTCTTATTATTGGGGTGGATTTATCATGGTAGGAAAATAGGTTGAATATGAAGACTGCACTTTTAATCATAGGCTTAAGTCTATCCTTCTTCTTTGGATGGGCACAAACTACGCCAACTACTCAGCAGCCAGTTGCGGTGGATTCCATGGCGTTGTATAACGCAACCAAAAAGCCAGCCATCAGTGACCCTAAAATGACGGAGTATGCGCCTACAATTCAAGCAGATGGCAAGACGATCATTTACGAGGCGAGCACCAATGGGAAAAAATATAGCTTGTTTCAAACTACCAAAGAGGGTAGTGCATGGGGCACTCCTGTATCGCTGGAACAAATCAATTCGTCAGGAGATTCTCTAGATTTGATTGGAGGCCCAAGCCTTAGCTTCGATGGCAATATCTTATACTTCTTTAGATCGGTGTGGGCCAGCGATGCTACCGGTGGCAAGCGAGCCAACGAAGAAATATTTTATTCCCTTCGCCAAAAGAATGGATGGAGTGAGCCAGTCACGTTAGGCAAGCCTATTAATTCAGATAAGTATGAAGGCTTTCCATCTATTAGCGCTGATGGGTCAACTTTATACTTTGTAAGACAAAATACAGAAGGGCCACGGGATAGAGACTTGCGTAAATTGGAGATGTTCTGCACTTCCATATATAGGTCATTTAAAGATGATGATGGTAATTGGGGGAGGCCGGAAAAATTAGGCTGGCCCATCAATCAGGAGTGCGAAAAAGCCCCTCGTATTATGGCAGACGGACGTACGCTGATTTTTTCTTCCAACCGCCCCGGAGGAAAGGGAGGATATGACATGTATCAATCCAAACTAAACGCCTTGAGTGAATGGTCAACGCCCGAACCACTCGATTTTGTGAACACGACTTTCGATGATCAGTTGCCTTGCATTTCAGCCGAAGGTGACAATATGTATTACACGTACAATAACACCGACATTTATTCGGTTACGATTCCCTTTAAGTTTCGGCAGTTTATGAACAACATTGTGCAGGGACACATTACTGATCAAGACACCAAACAAGGCATTGGGGCTAAAGTAATTGTTACGGATGCATTGACTTCTGAAAAAGTTATTGAATTGGACAACAACCCATCGGATGGACGATATACGGTGGTGTTGCCAGTGGGCAGGAGCTTTAATATTGAATTTATAAAAGAAGGCTATTCAAGTTTTGCTTCTCCGTTGGACTTAAGGGAAGTAAAAAAATACCAGGAAATAATTATGGATGTTCAACTTTTCAAAGCCGTGCGCTTGAATATCACCGTTAATGACCGGGAAATATTTGAACCGATCCCAGCTGAAATTAAGATCAAGATAAAAGGACAGAGCACATTTATTAAGGATATCAAAAATAATCCTATCACAGGATTTGTGAGTGTTGATTTGCCAGTTGGTCATGACTACGAGATCATTGCCAGTGCCCAACATTTTAAAAGTGCTATAGATGAATTTAATGCTTCGGGTTTGGTCATCTACCGTGATTTTGAGAAATATATTGAGCTTGTTCCGGAAAAAACGGAAGTGATGATCAATGTTTCAGACCGATCAAACAATTCAAAAGTCAAGTCTAAAATTCTGTTGAAGAACAAGAGTCGTGATGAAGTCATTGAGGTGCAAGGCAATCAAATGGTTTCGTTGCGCGCAGGCGATCGTTATGAAGTTGAAGTAACCAGCGATCAAGGGTATGCTTTTAATTCCACAACATTAGATTTATCCAAAGGATCGGCTGAGCCAGTGAATATTCCGTTATTGAAGCTGGAACAAAATGCTATGCTTACGCTGAAAGATATTGTGTTCGAGTCAAATTCTGCCGTGCTTACCGAAAGTTCTTTTATAGAACTGCAACGTGTTATTAAATTAATGCGCGAGAACCCATCCTTGAAAGTAGAAATTGACGCTCATACGGATGATGTGGGATCTGAAAATTATAACCTGGTCTTATCGGAGAAGCGAGCAAAAAGCGTGGTGGAGTTTCTGCTTCAGAACAGTATTGTAGCTGAACGTTTCAACTCCAAAGGCTTTGGGGAATCACTGACCAAAGTACCCAATACCAGCGAAGAGAACAGGGCTGCCAACAGAAGGGTGGAATTGAAGATTATAAGCATATAATTTAAAAACATGAGGACTTGTGTCATATTGATTTTCCTATTCAACAGTATTCAGACTCTGCACGCGCAACGTGTGAAGTACAAGGATCTGTTTCCCACATTGGGCTCCCTTTCAAGCAATGAAATGAAAGATGAACTGAAGGAATACCTGGCAGAGGATTTAAACCACCCGAATGCAAATTTCAGATTGGCCTATGTATATGAAACCAACTACAGAAGAGCTGATCCACTAACCGATTTTCAGTTTGCCATGGCCAATGCGGAGCAATCAAAGATCCGGTATATTAAATCGAAACAATTGGTAGACGCTCGTGAAGTGGAGCGCAATAATGAATACTACTTTCCGCTCTTCAAAACCTTTGATGCAAAAGGCAAACCTTATGTAAATTTTGTGCAAGTCCAGCAAAAAATGAACAATGGTTATGATTCTGCCACGCTCTTTATTGAAAGGATGCCCGCCATCTATAAAAATTTTACAAAAAGTGTCTATCAGTATGACATTGCCACAAAACTTTTTGCCGGAATCAGTAACCGGTTTAGCTCAACGGAAGATTTACTTTTACTTCACAACAACGAGCTCGATGCGAAACTTGGAAGTTTAAAAATGCACTATGACTCAACGCTTGTTTATCTCAATCAGTACACAGAGCTGATTGGTGCACATCCAATTCATTATCACAACCAGAGGTATCTAATTCAACCCATAAAAACATATCGTCTTGATGGATTGCAATCCAGGGTAAATTTCCTGGTAAATGAAATTATTTTGTGGGACTACGGAACGTGGGTTGATCAGGTACGTCTGCAGATGAGTAAGGAAATAACAGACTTACGCGCAAAACTAAAGCTACAAGAAGAAAGTTTAGCTAAATCTCTTGAAAAGGTAGCTAGCATTGCTGCTGGCGAATCCTTTATACCAGTTACCTTGGATAAACAAGCAATGTTTGCACTGGGCAATTTTGACAGACAATCGCTGCTACATTCATTGTTTACCTACAAAGCTTTTAAACAAGAATACATTCGTCAGCGAAGGCAATTACAGTTGGACACGGCAGCAAGTGAACGAAATGCTCAGGTTTACACTCAATGGATATATTCCAACCGCAAGGCGGATACACTGCTTCTTCAGGTCAAGGCTGGTATTGCCCCATTGAAAATTGAAAAACACAAAGAATTTTTGGACACTTATTATAAAGGCAAGAGCGGGCTGGAAAGTTTGGTTCAGACGGAGGAAAAAATAGTAAAAGATGATTTTCAGGTTCAGACGAATTCACTTCAAAGTGCTGTAAAGCAATTACAGCATGGCTATGCCGGTGAGCCGGGAAAAATGGTAAGAATAGTTGGCGTGAATGTTCCACTATTTATTTTGCCTGGAGATTCATTGCCCGCTGATAATTCTTTGCGGACGCGGATGCTTCTCAAAAATCCTGATGGCAGCGTGTATGCCGGTGGCGTGTACAGGCCTGATAAAAAACTAAATAATCTTGTAGTGTTTGTAGCAAAAATAAATGCTGAAGGTAAAGGTGAATGGTTTAAACCTTTCAACTTAAAAGCAGACAGCCTGAGTAAAGAGGCATTTGACAATTTTATTGGCCCCATGACATTAACAAAAGAGGGATGTGCTTTTTTAGTCCACACCCAGGATGTGACCCTGCCTACCGGACAGGCAGGTAAAACGAGAAAGCTAAATACCCTTATTTACCTTACTGAGAAAGGAGAGGATAAAAAAAGGAAGAAGCTTAAGGAGATTGATTATCCCAGGCAGATCACCTACAGCGAAACGATAAATGGTTTTGTTGTTTTATTAAAAGGAGTTGAGCAACAAGAAAATCATAGCATCACGGAAAACATGACCCTGCTTAGCTATAATGTATTGGGCGATCAGTTATGGAAAAGAGAAATTCCGTTAGCAGGAAATGTTGTCCGGCTATTTAACCTCAGTGATGGTTATGCAATCGCTGGAAATTATCTTCTGATCACAGACCTTGCTGGTAAGGAATTCCGAACACGAATGAGTGAACAGGAAGCTAATCCATACTTCATAAAAATTAAAAACTCTGGGGAAACATCTTCTATTAAACCGCTGAGTTTTGGCACACCCTTGGTGACAACCCGCATTGTGAAAATAAATGACAGTTCGATTCATTTGCTGGGGTTCAAAGGCACCTTGGCAGATTCAAAGCCCGGTCAAGAGTTGACGAGCCATATAATGATCGACTCCAATGGCCAGATAATTTTTTCCACTGTACAATAGTTGATTCTTTTGGAGAAGATTAACCACTTTATCAAACGATTGCGGAGTTTCTTTATTCCCTTCGCGTTGATTTGTTAAACCGAATTCCACTTCATTTATTAGATTCGCAATCTTAAATATCACACTAAAGCAGAATTTTAAATTTCATGACTATACTTTCCGAACTGTTTCCTTACAAATTCAATAAAGAATATTCCAAGCCTGTCGCCTACTTCTCCATGGAGTTTGCCATTGACCAGCCCCTGAAAATTTATAGTGGAGGGTTGGGCTTTCTGGCGGGGTCGCACATGCGAAGCGCTTACGAGCTCAAGCAAAATGTAATTGGTATCGGCATCTTATGGAAGAAAGGATACTATGATCAGGAACGCAACCAGGATCAAACCTTAAAAGTTAGTTTTCGCGATAAGGATTATTCATTCCTCACCGATACCGGTATTCTTTTTCCGATCACCATTCATGGAACAAAAGTGTATGTGAAGGCGCTGTTGCTCAAGCCTGAAGTATTTAAGGCAGCCCCTTTGTTTTTATTGACCACCGATATTCCGGAAAACGATTTTCTCGCGCAAACAATCAGCCATCGGCTGTATGACCCAAACGAAACGACCAGGATCACGCAATCTATTTTATTGGGCGTTGGCGGAGCTAAGTTATTAGATGTTTTGGAACGCGATACAGACATCTATCACATGAACGAAGGTCATGCTTTACCGCTTTGTTTTTATTTACTCGACAAGTATAAAGACATTGAAGAGGTAAAGAAAAGAGTTGTGTTTACAACACACACACCTGAGTTGGCGGGCAATGAGGAGCACAGCATTCCACTGCTAAACAGCATGCACTTCTTCAACGGTCTTTCGGTGAAGCAAGTGGAGGATTATGTTCACCCTGAAAACGGAGTTTTGAATTATACACTTACCGCTCTTCGCTTGGCCAAGCGCGCCAATGGTGTATCACAATTGCATGGCGAGGTGGCACGTAAGATGTGGAAAGCTAACAAAGGAATTTGTGAGATTACGGCCATCACCAATGCCCAGAATAAAACCTATTGGTGCGATCCTAAACTTGATGATGCATTTGAGAAAGGCAATGACACCGAATTGCTCGATCGGAAGAGAGAATTGAAATTCAAGCTATTTCGAGTAGTGGCAAATCAAACCGGAAAATTGTTTGATGAAAACGTGTTGACCGTAGTGTGGGCCAGGAGATTTGCATCTTACAAACGTGCAAATCTTTTACTTTCTGATTTTGACCGCTTTTTGAAAATTGCCAATAACAAGGAGTTTCCAATTCAGATAATTTGGGCGGGGAAACCTTATCCGGAAGATTTTGGTGCAATCAACATCTTCAATGAAATTTATTGGAAGACAAAAGACCTTCCAAATTGCACTGTCCTTACAGGTTATGAGTTGTGGATTTCGGGCCACCTTAAACGAGGATCTGACGTGTGGCTGAACAATCCGAGGTTATATCATGAAGCTTCGGGTACTTCGGGTATGACAGCCGCTATGAATGGTTCTATCAATCTTTCTAACCCAGACGGTTGGGTGCCCGAATTTGCCAGGCACGGAAAAAATAGTTTTATCATTGAGGCGGCTAAAGATTCTTTAACCCCCGAAGAAAAAGATAGAATTGAAGGAAAAAATTTATTGGATTTGCTTGAGCATGAAATTATCCCTACCTATTATAAAGATAAGGCAAAGTGGGCCACGATTATGAAAGCAAGCATGAAAGATGTGTTGCCCTATTTTGACTCAGGAAGGATGGCGCAAGAGTACTATGAGAAAATGTATTTGCAGGACTGAGAAGGATTGATCACCTATCAATCTGCTAAGCGGAATCCGATAGATTCTTTAAAGGTGGAGTAATAATGAATAGTTTGTTGGAGTATTATTTTAATAATGTTTGGCTTCGTTGCCCTTCAGCTCAGTCTTGGGTTGGACATTTTGAAAATTTTCTTCTCTTGGATTCATTTTAGAATGTCTCTCCTAGTTGTCTGAACATATCCATAGTATTTATAGATGGAACATTAAAAGCGTTACAGGCTTCAGGAATCTTTACTTTGTTTTTTCTGTTAGGTTCACTTTTTTCTTGCGTAACAACAATTCTGTTGGTAGGATCCGTTAAAGCGTAGGCAACAATAAAAGCATCAGCTTCGTCTGCGTCTAAAAATTCATTTAGAGCATTTTGGAGATAGTGATTACTTCTTGATATCGCCCAAGCTGAAACTTTTCCGTATGCTGACATTATCTGGGATGAATCTTTGAAGAAGTCTTGCGGTAAATTAGTTTTACACCAAGCTTCCAAAGCATCGTTCTTGTCGTAAATCTCATTTTTTACTTTGTCAATACTGGTAATCTTTCCTTCATCAGCAAGATGCTTTACTTTATTCCAGAAACTGAAAGCTATATCCAATGGATAGCTTTCCCGATGGGCTTGAATAAAGAAATTGCTGTCTATTACATATAGTCCCATGCCGGTTACATATGTTCAGCAAAAAAGGTTTGAAAAGTATCTCCTTTTAAACTAGTCAATTTGTAGGCATCCCGATATAAAAGTTTGCCAGACTTTACAGCATTATTTATGTGGGAAGCAAAGGTTATGCTCAATCTTTTTCTTGTTGTTGCGTAGAAATTACCTCCGTCACCCTGATTCTCTTTTTTTAAAAATTCGCGATTGGAATATTCTTCGTAAAAATCAAAGAATTGCTTCTCAGATATTTTGCCTGTGTCTAAAGACCTTCTGGCTATTACTATTTCACTTACTTTAAAATAGCGGGAAGCATATCTTATATCTGGATTATTTCTCCATACTTCATTGAAAGTATATTCAGGAACTAAAAACTCCGCTGCGACTTTGTCGCAAAGTAATTCAATTGGGTCATCGGCTGGTTGAAGTTTTCTGAAATCAAATCCCGCGCTGTGTCCAGTCCAAATATGAGCCAATTCGTGAACAATGGTGAACATTTGGGCAGATTTATAATCAGAATTATTGATGAACATGAAAGGAGCCATGTCGTCAACTAAAACGAATCCACGACATTCATCCACAGGAATTTTTCGGTGTCCATTGTTCTCCACCACTCCATTAAATACTGTAATGATTCCTTTGTCCTCAATGTGAAGTATTAGATGGTCTTGAGCTTCTTGCCATGTTCTAAAACCACTTGCCCAATTTTCATTTAATCCAAGTGTTTTTCTAATATCGTTAACGATTTCCTGAACATTAGTCCGGTTTAAAAATTTGCTTACAAATGGCAATGCATCAAATTCATTTTCTTTTAAGTAATCTCTCAACCAGTCTTGCCTTTGCTGCATCAGGAGGATGGTGTCATACACATTTACACTTACATGTGTCGCCTGTGTATTGTTGGTTCTGAAAAAAGGAATAGGTAATTTTTCCTTAGGAGGTTCAGGTAGAAATAGATAACCAAAAGGTAAATGAACTTTTTTAGAAAAGTCCTCCAACTGCTTTACTGTGGGCTTCTTTTCACCCTTTAACCACTTCTGAACATTGGGAAACATTTCGACAAACGCTTGTAACTCGTACCCGGCCCTGGCAATAGCCCATGTAAGTATGTTGGCGTTTACATCTACTTCCGTTCTCATTTAACAAATGTACCTTTTTATGCCAATTTTTAGGCTCCATCTATTGTTGGAACTATTGTCCTTGGGGGAAAACATATGGAGTAAAAATACTTGCATCGCCTCTACTTCTTGCCCGTCAATTCTCTAATCATCTTCACCTCCTGATCGCTAAAGGCCGTTCCGTCTTTTCTGAAAATGTCATGAAACCAAACGGCTGGTTCCGGTGAGCCTTCTTGTGATCCCCATGGAAAAATAGTATTCGACTTGCCATTTACCAATCCCCAGTTAATGGCGCCCACTTTATATTTCTTAAAGATTGGTAAGTGAGTTTCAAATTTACTGTTGTTAGTGCGAGCCATGTACTCACTGCAGATAAAGGGCCTGCCAAGTTTTTGTAAACTTAATATTTCTGTTTCAAGATTTTTTTCATCGCTGTAATTATGAAATGTAATCACGTCCGAGTTTTTGAGTTGAAATTCATTGTAACGTTTAAATTTTTCTGCTCCATTCCAAGTTGCACATGTCAAAGGTTGCGTAGGTCTCACCGTCCATGCCCATTGAAATATCTTTTCCATAAATGGAAATGAAATCTCCGTCATGTCACTATTGCCGGGCTCGTTATATAAGTCCCACATTAAAATGCGACTATCATTTTTATAGGTAGTGAGAATATCCTTAGTGTATGCTTCCATTGGTGCCCACTTACTGGCATCGGCCACAATAGTTGGGCCTGGTGCGCGTAGCCATCCGCTGTTATGAACACCCGGAATGGGTTCTGGTTGTTTCCCCGGTTTCGGATTGGCCAGCCAGCAATCATCAAATAAAACAAAGAGTACCTTGATCTCATGCTTGTTGGCAATGGTCAGAAACTCGGAGATTCTTTTTTTAAAACCTTCCGGATCTGTTTCCCATGCAAGGTTATGCAGGTACACACGCACCACATTAAATCCAAGACTTTCGGCCCATCCCAACTCACGGTCAATCGTGGCAGGATCAAATGTGTCGGCTTGCCACATTTCCAATTCGTTAATAGCCGTACTGGGAATGAAATTACAACCAACTAACCACGGCTGCTTGCCATACCAGTCATTAGCTTCCGCGGCCGTCCAGATTTTTTGGCAAAGTGCTGAGCTAGCTATTAGTACTAAAAGAAAAACAAAAATCTTTTTCATAGTGGCTTATGTCTTAGGTTGTATTTAATAAAGATCGTAATCATCAAGGGGAATCGCAAATTTGTTGATCACAAACCAAAATCATATAATTGTTTGCAAAAGTGAATGTAAGGGTGGCAAATAATAACTCGCAAATCCTAAATTCTCCTATTGCCTCATCCCATTGACCTTATCCAAATTTTTTTATCTCGCCCGACCGATAAATACATTAAATTCTGATTTTAAAATTTCAGTTTTGAAAAATTCAACATGATCCTTAACTTGTTCACATGAAGAAATTACTAATTATAC
>JANOLM010000511.1:0-4403 GCA_031419815.1 Bacteroidia bacterium | reverse complement strand
CCGTAGGAGTCGCATGTTTATAGAAATGTTTTTGCTATAGACATACGACCCCTGCGGGGTCGAACTTTTGAAACCGATGTAACCAGATTTGACATTACACTAGACTCTAAGCAACCTTCCCTTTTAAATGATACGCCTTAGGATGTGTGAATGCGGCTTTCCTACTTCAGCAGTAAGGATAGCAGAAAGTGATTCAATATTCTCAGAAAGAAGCTCTTTGAACCTGCTGAGGATTGTTGTCCGATCTTGTAATTTTTTCTGATACCATAACAGTTGTCCTTCTTTTAGTAGTTGGAATTTTCTTTGTAGAGATGCCAATGTATCTTCCGACAGGGTGGCAATGACTTCCTCTGTTGCGGGGTTGATGATGTTCATAGGCAGTTAATAATTACGTGGTTCAATCCTCACCCAGAGAAGGAGGGGAAAAGATTTTACATTATTTTCAATGACTCTTTAACAAACGCTTCTCTAATATTTTTAACAAATTGACTTTGCTGATCCTTCATCCTTTCGGGATGCCATTGCACCAGACATAGAAAACTTTTTCCTTCCGGATTCTTTTGATCAAGAGCTTCCACGATGCCATCCTCTGATACTGCGCTCAACACAAGCCCCTTGCCAATAGCATCAGCCGATTGATGATGATTGCTGTTCGTTTCTCCTGTTACATCACCTGTAACCTTACTTAACCATGAGCTAGTTTCTAAAATAATTGAATGATAACTATCAGACCCGTCTTTTGCTTTGGTATGATTGGTTGTTACTTTTCCCCAACTAGGAATGTCGGGAATAAGTGTGCCACCTCGAAACACATTATAGATTTGCAGCCCCCGGCAAATGCCAAGAACAGGTACATGATTTGCTTCGGTGTACTCCATCAACTTCATTTCAAATTCATCGCGTGCCTCATTTATATCATCTTGATGGCAATAGGAAAGATATTCTGGTTTATTATAAAAGCGAGGATGAACATCTTCGCCACCGGTGAATACAATTCCATGACATCGCGAGGCATCGCCCAGGTTCTGGATTTTTTCACTAAGTTTTATGGTTTCAATCTCTGCATCATAAGACTGAATCCACTTCGAGTAGTTTTCATACTTGCTGCAATCCGTTACACCAATTGTTATCTTCTTCATTCACTAATTTATGTCTTTGTGTCTTCGTGACTTTGTGGCACGCTCACAGCGCCTTCAAGTAAAGTTGTTTAAAATCCTCGCGACTAACCGGCTTCGGATTATTTGGATGAGCGAAGTCGGCAATGGCCAGATCAGCTAAAGTTTCGATATGTTCTGCCTTCACACCAATCTCGCGCAACTTATGGGGAAATTATTTCAAGACATCGTTTCAATTCTCAGTCCCACCAAACTCCAATATCGCGTCCCCGTTTTTCCTTACACAGAAGGGCAGGGGTTAAGGTGTTATTTTTTGCCTGATTTCCGTCTGGCCTCTTCACTGGTTTTCATCGCCTGTTCTAATTTGCTCATAAAGCCAGACTTCTTTCCTCCGGCAGCTGCTGTTGCGTCCATCTTCTTTTTATGGTCGTCCATCACAGCTTTGATCTTGTCTTCATTTACAAAACGCTTGATGATCGCCTGCTGGCCGAATGTGACGATGGTAGAGAAAAAGTAATAGAAACTAAGTCCTGCAGAGAATGAGTTAAGCACAAACATGAAGATCACCGGCATGATATACGACATCGATTTCATTGGCCCTTGCACGGAACTGATCTGGTTGTTCTGCCAGGTAGAAAGTAAAGTCGCACCGGTCATCAGGATTACAAATAAACTCACGTGGTCGCCATAAAACGGTATGACGAAAGGTAAGCTGGCTATCGAATCGTATGTCGATAAATCTTCGGCCCATAGAAATGGTTGTTGACGTAACTCAATTGCCACCGGGAAAAACCAAAACATGGCAAATAAAATTGGCATTTGCAGTAAAAGAGGAATACATCCGCTAAACGGGTTGACTCCCGCTTGCTGATAGAGTTTCATCTGATCCTGCTGATTCTGCGTCATGTTGTCGCCATTCTTTTCCTTGATCAAATCCAGCTCTGGCTTTAACAATTTCATCTTAGCCATGCCCAGATAGGATTTATAAGAGAGCGGCAGCAGTAAAATTTTAACAAACAAAACCAGCAGCATGATGATTATGCCGTAGTTACTAAAGAAACGTTCCAGGAATTGAAAAACAGGAATCAGCACATACTTGGTGATCCACAACATTGGTGGCCAGCCTAAACTTAGGTTTTGAGAGAAGCCTGCGGTGACGTCTGATATAATATCATAATCATTGGGGCCGAAGTAATACCTAAACTCTGCGCCTGCGGCAACATCGGCACCGGGAATGAATAGTTTTACGTTTGCTTCTTTTACCGTTGCGGAGTCCGCAATATTGGCAACTGTACTTACTTCACCACCTGAAAAATGTTTTTTAGCAATGATGGAGTTTACAAAGAATTTTTTCCGCACAGCAACCCACTTCACAGGATTGGCAAGTACATCGGTTTCCAGATCTGTAGATGTTTCCGAGAGTCCATCAAAATCACCACTTGCAGTGTAATAATTAATGGTAGTCTTCATGCGACTGTCTTCAATATCTTTCTCTTGCAATGGAATTTTATCCTTCCATAGCAGGGTAATGTTTTGTCCGCTTAGTGCTAGTCCGGTCGCTTCAAGTTTGTATTTGATTTCATATCCTGCAGAAGGAATTTTATAAGTGTGTTTTATAAAAGCATTATCCGAAATTTTGGACGTAAAAATCAGGATGGTGGTATCGCCTGCCTTTCTGAGGTCAGCGGAATAGTAAAGTTTGGCAAGATCAACATCCTTGCCTTCGTATGCCGTGATCAGTGAAAAAGTATTATTAGCCTCAGAGACGAGCAGCAAAGGTTTTTTATAATAGGTTTTAAAATTCCTTAATTCTAATTCCTTAATAATGGCTCCGTGGTTTGAAAACTTAATGGCCAGGTCAGCTGTCTCAACATAGGTGGTCTTTTCTTCGCCACTTAACAGCGAGGACAAATTTCCATATTGCTGAATGAGTGCGCTGTCACGCTTAATCTGATCACGATTGTAGGACAGTGCGGCCGATGCCGTTCCGCCATTTACAGAGTCACGGGTTTCTACCTGAGAAGGTATTGGTTTTACCGTTTCAGGTGTTGGCCCGAAGTAAGTAAAGTAAATGAGTAATAAACCTGCGATCAACGTCAAGCCTATGGCCGAATTTTTATCCATTTTTTAAGATTTGATATTTTTGATTTTCTGATTTAAGATTCCCGGTGTGAAGTTCTATCTTTTCACGTCAGGCGTTCTGTCTTATTCCTTCTTTGGTTATTGTTCCTTACTTCATGGTTAGTACTAACCTAAGTCTGCTTTGTACTTTCACCATACCCTGTTAGCCTTTTACTATCATAAGGTTTTAACTTGCGTTTGCACCCTTACATCTCACCAGCCCGCGACTAACTACTTTCAACTACCGGTTTACATAATTCATTCTCCCAACTTACTAATTGCTACAACACATGTTACATACCCGCTTCTTGCTGGTTACTACTTACTGATTACTGATTACTACTTACCACTTACCACTTACTGCTTCTACTTTCTACTTTCTGCTTACTATTTCTTATACTCCATAGCTGCCTCCACAAACTTTACAAACAGCGGATGTGGATTAAGCACAGTGCTCCTGAGTTCAGGATGATATTGGACGCCAACAAACCATGGGTGATCTTTTAATTCTACTATCTCAACCAAACCTGAGTCGGGATTGATACCTGTGGCTTTCAAACCAGCCTCTTCCATCTGATCGAGATACTTATTATTGAATTCATAACGATGGCGGTGACGCTCGTGTATCAACGCATCTCCATAAATATGATGAGCCTTCGATCCCTTTTTGATTTTGCAGGCATAAGCGCCCAACCTCATCGTGCCACCTTTTGTCGTGATCTTTTTTTGCTCCTCCATCATGTCAATCACCGGATGTTTGGTTTTGGGATTGAGTTCTGTGGTGCTTGCATCCAGATGCAAAACATTTCGGGCAAACTCTACCACAGCACATTGCATGCCCAAACAAATTCCAAGGAATGGTATTTTGTGTTCCCGCACATATTTGATGGCTTCAATTTTCCCTTCAAGTCCTCGCTCACCAAAGCCAGGAGCCACAAGCACGGCATCCAGCGATCCAATAATATGTTCAACGGTGTCTTTGTAAATTTCTTCAGACGAAATCCATTTCAAATTGACTTTGCAATCGTTTTGTGAACCGGCATGGATAAAGGATTCGGCAATGGATTTGTACGCATCCGGTAACGAAACATATTTGCCTACCAGGCCAATGGTAACTTCGTTGATTGGATTTTTTAGTTTACCTAAAAAGATTTTCCATTGCTCAAG
>JANOLM010000510.1:0-4225 GCA_031419815.1 Bacteroidia bacterium | reverse complement strand
AAAGAGAGGTGAAACGACACAAACAGAAATACTTTACACCGTTATCACTCGACTTGAATTAAATAAACTCAACACGGAAATAGAGAAAATTGAACCGGATGCATTTATTGTAATGAGCAATATCAGGGACACAAAAGGAGGCATGATAAAAAAGCGCCCCTTAAAACATTGAACCCTTACACCTGCAGATTCTCTAATTATTACTATTCCGGCTGAGCAGTCTCAACCCGCACGCCAATCGCTAACACACCTTTTAGTGTGTCCTGTCTGGTGAATTGCTCCAGCTTAACTTTGTATTTGCCTGGAAACTTAAATTCATAGTTATTGAGTAAAAGAAAACGATGATCGTAAATATCGCCTAACCCCGTTGAGCCAAAAGGAGACCCTGTTTTTTGATCGAAAAGATCTTGGGTATTCAATTTGGTTTGAAGTTTATTTCCTGCGGAATCCTGCAGATGGTAGGTAATGAAGATGCGTGAATACGGATAGTCTAGTGAATTGCGGAGATTATAATAGAGATTATACTTTTTTCTGGTGTCATCAATTCTAAATTCAAATTCTGGCATTTCAGTTACTTTCCAGCTGTGGTCTTCAAAATCATGATTGTTCTCATAGAGTCGGTCGCTGTCGCACGAGGTCGTTACAACGACTACCAAAAAAAGAAATGAATGAAACGTTTTTGATGTCATTGAAAAAATTAAAAGGCTGTCAATTTGGTTTTTGAGGATTACTTGGTCTTCCCGGATTATTTGGCCTAGGGTTGGGATTACGGGGCTGATTTGGTTTCCTGGAATCATTAGGATTGTCAGGTCTTCTGGGGTTATTCGGGTTTCTGGGATTCCTTGGGTTATTCGGATTATTTGAGTTTGGATTATTTGGATTTTGATTGCGTCCATCGCGCCCACCTCTTCCGTTGTTTTTATTTTTCCTGTTCTGGTTTCCGGATCTGTCTTTGAATTTTTTGTCCAGACTTTCCAGATCCCGGTTTAGAGTGGATAAAGGTTCTCTTTGGGCAATTACATTTTCTTCCAGGTTGGCAGGTTTTTTTCCCTCTTGATTCAAACGCAAAATTTCGTTTACCCGGTCTGTATTAATGGGATACCAGTTATTATCTTCTTTGTATCCAAACCACATTATTTTGCGGAAGATGTCAGTTTTTTGAAGTTGTGCTTCTCCTTTTTCAGTAAGCAAGGGGCCTTCTATTTTTGGAATGTGCTCAAGAGCTTCCATGTACGTTTCAAGCTCATAATTGAGGCAACATTTCAAACGTCCGCATTGCCCGGATAGCTTGCTAGGGTTTAGTGAAAGGTTTTGATAGCGAGCTGCACTGGTGGCAACATTTTTAAAATCACTAAGCCAGGTAGAGCAGCACAGCTCACGGCCACAAACACCAATCCCCCCTAATCGGCCGGCCTCCTGGCGCAAGCTGATCTGACGCATTTCTACGCGCACTTTAAATTCACCCGCCAGCACCTTAATGAGTTCGCGAAAATCAACACGGTCTTCGGCAGAATAAAAGAATGTGGCTTTGGCATTATCCGCCTGGAACTCTACATCGGAGAGCTTCATACCAAGTTTCATCTGTTGCACGATTTCGCGCGTGCGATATAACGATGGTGACTCCCTCTTTTTTACTTCTTCGTATTTCTCCAGGTCTTTTTGGTGAGCGAGCCTATAAATTTTTTTGATCTCATGATCGTTGGCTACTTTCTTCTTTTGCATCTGAAGTCTAACTAACTCACCCTGCATAGAAAGGTGGCCTAGATGATGGCCATTTTGCACTTCTAAAATGATGGCATCACCTGTAGTAAGGTTAAGCTTTTCAGTATTGCGATAGAAATCTTTGCGGCCTCCTTTGAAACGGACTTCCATTACATCAAACTTATCTTCTACCGGCATATCCATGTTCGAAAGCCAGTCGAACACATTCATTTTATTGCAGCCACCCGTGCCACAGGCTCCATTATTATCGCAGCCACCAACTTTCTCACCCTTTTTTGTTCCGCAAGCACAGCCCATTTCCTGATTTTAAATTTAAGATTTAAGATTTTTGATTTATGAACTGATCTGACTTACTTAGCAAATCTACACCAATATCTTTTCTGAAATAAACCCCTTCCCAATTTATAGAGGCTACCGTTTTATAGGCATTTTTTGAAGCCTCGGTAAGTGTTTTCCCTCTGCCGGTTACCGTCAACACCCTTCCTCCATCTGTTACAATTTTTGAATCTTGGATTTTTGTGCCAGCCTGGAAGACCAAAGCATCCGTTTTAACATCATGCCCATGGATTACTTTACCTTTTTCATAGTCTCCCGGATAGCCACCTGAAACCAATACCACTGTCATGGCAAAGTTTGGATCGGTTTCAACTGTCTTTCCTTTTAGTTCACCCTTCGCAGCCGCGATAAGTAGTTCAACAAAATCACTTTTAATCCGTGGCATTACTACTTGTGTTTCGGGGTCGCCCATGCGTGAATTGTATTCAATCACGTAAGGTTCATCCTTCACGTTCATCAAGCCTATGAAAATAAATCCTTTGTAAGGGATGTTTTCTTTTTTCAATCCCGCAATGGTAGGCTTGATTACTTTCTCCTCTACCTTTTTCATAAACGCTGTAGTAGCGAAAACTACTGGAGAAACTGCACCCATGCCTCCAGTGTTGGGGCCAGTGTCGCCATCGCCAATGCGTTTGTAATCTTTGGCCTCCGGCAGTACGACATAAGACTCACCATCGGTGAGCACGAAAACAGAAAGCTCTATGCCATCCAGAAATTCTTCGATCAATACTTTTGCACTGGCATCACCAAATTTTTTATCCTCCAGCATTTCGCGTAGGTTCTCCTTTGCTTCACTTACTTGATTGCAGATGATCACACCCTTTCCAGCGGCCAACCCATCTGCTTTAAGCACGATAGGTGTGTTGCAGGTTTCAAGATAAGTATAAGCCTCACTTAATTCTGAAACTGAAAAAGTCCTGGCTTTGGCAGTGGGCACTCCATTTCGTAGCATAAACTGCTTGGAAAAGTCTTTGCTGCCTTCTAGCTGCGCACCTTCCTTTCCGGGGCCTACTACTAAAATTGATTTGAGACTGGGATCGGTTTCAAAATAATCGCGAATTCCTTTTACAAGTGGAGCTTCCGGCCCCACCAGCACCAACTCTATTTTTTGTTGAAGGCAAAAGTCACCGATCTTAGGAAAGTCATCAACTGCTATGGCCACATTTTCTGCCAGCGATGCAGTGCCTGCATTGCCAGGGGCGACAAAAAGTTTGTCGCAATGGTTGCTTTGTTTGATCTTCCAGGTGAAGGCATGCTCGCGCCCGCCATTGCCAATAATCAGAATGTTCATAGACGAAATAGGGCAAAGATAAAATTATTTGGCAAGAGCTAATGTTAGCTCAGAGCAAGCCGGACGCTAGATAAATTCAAGCCATGTTTCTAGCAAATTATTACGATAAACAAAAAGCTCAACACCATTCAGGCTGGTTTTATCTACTGAGCCTGATGTCCAATTGCTGCCTCAATTTTACCTATCTTTACACTATGAAATTTGGGGTAACAATCATCCTGTTTATCGCGGTTATTAATCTGAATGCCCAAAGCATTGACGTAGAATTCGATAAGAAAAAAGATATGTCGGCCTATAAAACATACCAGTTTGGTGAGGCAGAAGTGATTACCCCGAAAGACAAACAAATTTTAGATGAGGCCAAGACACGTGCAATAGTAAATAACGCTATTGAGCTTGAATTAAAAGAAAGAGGACTTCAACGGGTGGATTCAAATGCGCATTTGGTGGTGTCATATGTTATTGGGTCAATGGAGCGCTCAACAATTTACAATGCTGGTCCATTGGGTGGCACACCAGGGGTTGAGTCCAACCGAGCCGTTATGCGCGATTATAGTGAAGGAAGTTTTATTATTGATCTTAACGACCGAAGCAATAACTTGATATGGAGGATTAATGCAGTAAGCAGTTTCACCGAAGCCAACTTAGTAAACCAAATTGATCAGGTGTTGGATAAGGGGTTCAAAAAATTTCCAAACAAACCCAAGACTAAGAGCAAGAAGTAGCATTTGCATGTATCGATTTCTCATCCGCCCCTTTCTTTTTCTGTTTGCACCTGAAGCCATTCATTATTTTACGTTTTGGATGTTACGCATAGCTGGAAAAATCCCCGGCTTAAATACTATTTTAAAAAATTGTTTTACTCTTCATGACAAG
>JANOLM010000509.1:0-3558 GCA_031419815.1 Bacteroidia bacterium | reverse complement strand
ATCGGCAACATTTCATTTTTGACACTACATAGCTTCAGATAGCAGGTGGCTCCTCCGGAGCCAGACTCTTCAAATTGAATTCTACTTCTATAAGCAGGTTGCTCCTCTGGAGCATATCTATCAAAACATGTGTCCTAACGGCAGCCGTTTCGGAGAGGGGCTGGGGGTGAGGTGACACTGAGTTCATTGGTAGAAGGAGTGAGCCTGCCTTGCCGGTAGGCAGGGATGAGGTGGTCAAAGGCAAGGTTTTTAGAGATACTCTTAAATGATCAGGCCATAGCTTTTGAGAAATGGCGGGAGTTAACTTTCTTAATCATATAAAAGGCAATCCAGGCAAATACAGGCGCTGACAGTACATCAACGGAGTAGTGAACATGTTGCCATAGAATAAGAAAGGCAACAACAATTGTTGACGTCAACAGAAATATTTTAAGTAGCTTATTTTCTGCTATCAGAAATAACAGAAAGAGGGTTGACACGTGCCCCGAAAAAAATAAATCTTTTAGATACACCACATTGCCATAGGCTATTTTGGTGATCAACGGATCGGTTAATGGAATGCTAGCCAGAGGAGGTTCCAGGGTTACACAATACATGGTAATGATCCTGATCAGGTTGATAGTAATATAAGTTTCAATCCCTAAAAGAATAAGATAAGGTTTTGAATAGTTGAAGAGCACTGTAAGAAGTACGGATGAATAGATAAGTCCGAAAATAATCCACGACCAATCCTTAGGTTCCAATTGATTGAGGATAAAATCATGTAATAAAATCCCAGGCTTTTGCAACAAGATTTTATTCAGGAAATAGGGGATGAACAAAACGAGTAAGACTGCGGCAAACCCAGAAATAAAAAGGTGAATTTGAAAGTTTTTTTGACTAAGAGCCTCTTTCCAACTTGTATTTTTACTCATTTACTGTGATCAGGTAATAATTCTTTTTTCCCTTCTGCACCAGCAGATAGCGATCTTGCAGAAGTTTGAATTCGGGTTTTTGATTAGGATCAATGATTTTAATTTTATTGATGCTTACACCGCCTCCTTGAATCATTTTCCTCGCTTCACCTTTGGAAGGGAAAATGGTGCTTTGGGTTACCTCGGACAATAGGTCAGTTATGGTTGTGGCATTCTCAAGCGCAGATTTAACAATAGAAGTTTGTGGAACTCCTTCAAATACGGATAACAAAGTGTACTCGTCCAGGCTTTGCAAATCCTCCGTTGTCGATTGACCAAATAAAATGGCAGAGGCTTTAAGAGCTTTTTCTACTTCACTAAGTGAATGAACTCGTTTTGTGATGTCTTCTGCCAAAGATTGTTGAAGTATTCGTAAATGGGGTGCTGTCGTATGCGCTCCTACCAATGCCTCAATTTCTTCTTTTGATTTTAGCGTAAAAATTTTGATCATCTTTTGAGCATCCTCGTCCGAAAGATTTAGCCAGTATTGATAAAATTTGTAAGGCGATGTTTTTTTGGAATCAAGCCACACATTGCCCTGTTCCGTTTTCCCGAATTTAGAGCCATCTGCTTTTGTAATTAGCTTACATGTCAATCCATATGCTTCGCCTCTTAATTTTTTTCTGATTAATTCTGTGCCTGCCGTGATGTTGCCCCATTGGTCGGAACCGCCCATCTGTAACGTGCAGTTTTTGTTCTGGTACAGCCATAAGAAATCAAATGCCTGCATGAGAATATAATTGAATTCAGTAAATGAAAGTTCTTGCTCTTGGCTCAATCGGTCTTTGACAAATCCTTTACTCAAAAGATAATTTACCGTCAGGTACTTTCCTGTGTCGCGAAGAAATTCGATCATGGTGATTTTCTCGAACCAGTCATTATTATTTACCAGTTCTGCGGAATTGGGTTTGGCGGTAAAGTCGAGGAACTTTTCCAATTGCTTTCTAATGCATGCTTCGTTGTGCCGAATTTCTTCCACGGATAAAAGCTTACGTTCCTCTTTCTTCCCGGAAGGATCTCCAATCATACCTGTGGCTCCGCCTACCAAGGCAATGGGGATATGACCACATAGTTGGAAATGAACCAAGGTCATAATCTGCGCCATGCTTCCAATGTGCAACGAATCCGCTGTGGGGTCAAAGCCGATGTAAGCTTTGGTAGGTTCTTTCAAAAGTTGCTCTTCGGTGCCTGGCATTAGATCTTGAACCATCCCTCGCCAGCGGAGCTCTTCAACAAAATTCTTTCTCATTTCGAAAAGTAAAGCCTCAAATATAAGGGTACTTCAATTAATCCAGGGCACTGAATTTAATTAATGTGAAATATGAATTATGCGATGTAAGTAATTGTATATCAGTGCTATTATTATCGATCAGCTAAACTACCAGGGAATACTTTTTTAACTCCCAGTATTTTCGTTTTTTTAGATTTTTAAAACTTAACCCTAAAGCTTCATGCAACAACCTGATTCCCTTCGCCTGGTAGCAGAATTTCACAAAACCTTTAAGCACCCAATTTTAGAAGCTCCGGCCATACCGGATGAATCTCGCTGCAGACTGCGTGTTGCCTTAATTGCAGAGGAGTTAAAGGAAATGGAAGTTGCAATATTGGAACGGGATATTGTGGGTATTGCAGATGCCTTATGTGACATTCAATATGTTCTATCTGGCGCAATTCTTGAATTTGGGTTGGGGGAGAAATTCAATGACTTATTTAAGGAGGTTCAGCGCTCAAACATGAGTAAAGCCTGTAATTCTGAGGAGGAGGCCTTAAAAACTATTCAATTTTATAAGGATAAAGATGGTACAGAATGCTATTACCGCAAAGAAGATCAAAAGTGGTTGGTCTACCGGAAGTCTGACAATAAGACGATTAAGTCTGTTGGTTATTCACCAGCGGATTTAGAGAGGGTATTGAATAAGTAATTAAACATAAAACTCGAATTGGAACACCGTCTCCTGGCCACGGAGTTGCAAAGGGTTTAAGGCAATGATCTGGGCATCGTTGTATGTCTTAATAAATTCTGACCTGCTGATACGCAACTTGCTATGCCCTGGCCTGACTTTGTGATACTGCATTCTGCCAGATTTATTGGCAGTTGCACTATACATAAAATCAAATCTTATCGGAATGGGGGAGGGGATGTATCTCACAATCCATTTACTTATAAGTAGTTATGAAATCTACATACAGCATTTTATTTTGCACACTGTTGTACTGAGCCAATAGTGAGTAAGCCCAACTTGGCACATAATTGAATTGGTTTTCGTACTCTTCAATTTTACCACATAACTCCTTTACATAGAATCTAATTTGATCCAGGTTTCGGCAGTTACTTGGTCTTTCAAAATTTCTTGTTGTGAAGTTCTTCAACTCCATTTCCAGTTTTTTCCTTTCGTAATCAGTCATATAATTGTGTATTATTACACAATTATAATAAAATTTTAATATTAAAACCAAATAATAGTGTGCATTTTTGCACAAATATTTTACACAAACCCTATTTTGAACCTTTTGGCGGGTTAGGGTGTGTACAAAGAGTTTGATTGGGATGCTATTCCAACGAGTTTATCGTTATCCAGTATCGGTAGGCAACAATAAGTTTGTC
>JANOLM010000508.1:0-4076 GCA_031419815.1 Bacteroidia bacterium | reverse complement strand
GAAAACATGAATTCCTTTTTTGCTTGCCTCCAGGCCAATGATATTGGCATATCGCACAGACATACTATTGGCTAAGTGCAGGTTGCAACGCGAGGGCAGAGATCGAATAACTTCGCTGACAAGATGCAACTCACCCAGGATTGGAGTTGAGAAGAAAGTTTTCATAGGCCGCTCAATGCGATGCTCTTCTGCTTCCCACAGTCTGAAATAATTTTCTCGCTTTTGACTTTCGAAATCTGACGTGTACTTTGCTGAACTTAATTCGTTAAAGAAAAACTCAGGATCAACAGGAATAGTTTGTGTTAGTTTTTGAAATGTATCTGCAACATAACCTCCCGGTTGAATGTGCCAATGCTCTTTCGGCTGGTATTGACGTAGGAATTTTTTTACTTGTTTAGAGATAATAGATTTACCGAATGTTATGAGTAGTTCTGGTTGAAGTGACTTTTTTATAGATTCGCTCGCCTGGCCAAGAAATACATCGGCATGTGTGATAGCATGTTTGAGCGAATGTAGATTGGAAATGATATCAGCAAGTACAGGTGAGTTTTGATTCTTGGAAAATTTTTCTGTTGACTTTAAAAGTTTTTCATCATAATCATGCTGGCCGGCTACGACAACCACTTTTGTAAACGACAATAATTTTCTTTGAAGACTGGCAATTGTTTTAATGGAAAGGGAGTTGATAGCAGATGACGCTTCTATTACTCTAACCTCCTGGCTGAAATTAATGGTTTCATCTTTTACAGGATATAATGGCTCCTTAAAGGGAGCATTAATGTGAACGGGCCCTTTTGGAAATTCCTGTGACAGGTTAATGGCTTCGTTCACTATCCTGTTGATGTGCCACTGGTTGTCGGCATGTTCATAATCTTGCGGCAGATCAAATGACTTTTTCACATGATTGCCGTAAATATTTTTTTGACGAATGGTTTGTCCATCCAATTGATCGATCCATTCCAACGGACGATCGGCTGTAAAAACAATCAACGGAATTTGTTGAAAAAATGCTTCCGCAATAGCGGGGGCAAAATTGTAAGCGGCACTCCCGGACGTACAAACTAATATGGTAGGAAGACTTGTTTGCTGTGCTATGCCTAGCGCAATAAATGCTGCACTTCGCTCGTCACTAAATGTTCTTGTATTTATTTTGGGATGTTGGGCAAAGGCAAGTGTGAGTGGAGCTGAGCGTGAGCCGGGGCAAAGTATAGCTTGACGTAATCCTTTAAGCGAACAAAGCTGGGCGATGTCATAAATAGGTTGCCAGTGCCTCATGAGCTATTGCGGATTAAGCACATGCAAAAGAGTATTCATTTTCATTTCAGTCTCTTGCCATTCTTGTTCAGGCTCTGAGTCGACTGTGATTCCGGCACCTGCATAACACCATGCTTTTGTTTTTTGGACTTGCATACACCGAAGGTTAACAAAAATCTTGCTTTCGTTTTTGAAATTCACAGGGCCAAGATAACCACTATAAAATTCGCGATCATAGCCTTCATGTTCTTTTATAAAATTAGTTGCGGTTTCCAACGGCATACCGCAAACAGCAGAAGTAGGATGGAGGAGCTTGAGCATCACTGATCCCAACTGAGGAAAATTAGTGGCAACCATATCCACTTCATAATCTGTTTTCAAATGGATAAGATTTCCCGCTACAGCAGTTCTTGGTCCGTGCTCAATATACTCTCGCAACCTGATCTTTTTGAAGCAGTTTATGATGTAACGGCATACGAGGGCTTGCTCTTCAATGTCCTTTTGTGTCCACGCAACAGATTTAAGATCGGTGCCTGATTGAAATACTTTTGTTCCCGCTAAGGCAACTGTTTTGAATTTCATATTCGGATCAATGCTTACCAACAACTCCGGAGTAGCCCCAATCCAAGTTCCGGTTTCAGGAGTGGATACTAAAGAAACAAATGCGTGCGGGTATGTTTCACAGAGCTTATGGAAAGTTGCCAGCGGATCAAAATTCGTGGGCAATGGAAAAGATTGTCGCCTGGATGGAACTACTTTTTCGAACTGACCCTCAGCAATACCAATAAGACACTTTTCTACAAGAGTTGTATAATCATGTTTTTCAGTTGTCTCAGCTGATTTGTCGGATCTAAAGAAGTAAGAGGGACTTTTCTGTTCGGTTGCTGGTTGGCGGAGCAAATCTAATGGATCAAAAGTAGTTTTACCCTCTTTGGACAGCTCTCCGTTCTTGAAAGAAAATATCAAGTTGCCTTTTAGAAACAGCTTGGACTTTTTACTATCAAACGGACTGAAGATAAAACCGGTAGCTGAATCCTCCAATAACACTTCATCCAGGAACTTTAAGCCTTCAGTACTTATCAGTAAATGTTTTTCATCAGAATCCGGCAATCTCCACAAACTAATGGAGTGTCCCCAGCCAAGGTGATTTTTAAGGAGATGGGGAAGGAGTTCTCGTTCCGTGACAGGTCGTAAGGATACAGATTCGGAGTTTTGCATGGAGGATCTTTATCGCCTATCAATCACAGCCATGGTTAACCGGCTGATACAGATGAGTTCTTCTTGTTCGTTCTTAATTCTTATTTCCCACACTTGCGTTTTCTTTCCGAGATGTAAAGGTCTTGCTGTACCCACTACAAAGCCTTCTTTAATGCTTTTAATGTGATTGGCATTGATTTCAAGGCCAACACAGTATTGTGTTTTATTGTCCAGGCAACAATAAGCACCAATACTTCCTAATGTTTCTGCCAGCGCCACAGAAGCACCTCCATGTAACATGCCAAGAGGCTGATGGGTTCGATGATCGACCGGCATTTTTGCGGAAATAAAATCGTCACCTATCGCTATATATTCTATCCCCAAACTATGTGCTAATGTGTTAGGCGACAACTTGTTGAGTTGTTCAATGGTTATTCCCTTTTGAATAAAAGACATAGAATGTGTGGTGAATGGTTTTGTCAATGGACTATTTCGTTATTTTTGCCGCCAAATTAAAGGAAATTGACCAGCAAAAAAATATACCTAGTCCGTCACGGGCAAACCGATTATAACCTTCGCGGCATTGTGCAAGGCAGCGGTGTTGATTCGTCCCTCAACGATAATGGATTGGCGCAGGCAAAAGCTTTTTTTAAGGCATATGGTCATGTGTCATTCGATAAAATATATACCTCTAGCCTGAAGAGAAGCATCGAATCTGTAAAGGATTTTATAAACCTTGGGATTCCGCATCAACAAAGTGCTGGGCTGAACGAGATCAGTTGGGGAAAGAAGGAAGGACAAGCCATTACACCGGACGAAGACGCCTACTATCATTGGATGCTAAAACAATGGCAGGACGGTAATACCAGTTTGCGGATAGAAGGAGGCGAAAGTCCTGAAGAAGTTGCTGCACGCCAAAAGCCTGTTATTGATTTGATCTTAAAAAGTGATGCAAAAACTATTTTAATCTGCATGCATGGTAGAGCCATGCGCATTTTATTATGTCAGCTTTTCAATTATCCGTTGAGGAGTATGGACACATTTGAGCATGCCAATTTGTGCTTGTATCAATTGAATTATACAGGAACAATGTTTTCTTCAGAAAAGCACAATGATATCAGTCATCTAGAACTTGTTGGTAAGGAGATTCAAACGCCTGCAGCTTAGTTCCTCCCGCTTCTGTCAACCTGTCTTTCAAAGGCATCGCGCATTTGCTGAATAAGAAAAATCTTTCTGCATGTGCTTACAATCTTTCAACCGAGAAAGGAAAAAAAGTAGGTGTAGTTTTCAACTAGCCTCCGGCAATAGCTCCGAGTATGACGAAGGGTTCTTCACCCGAGATAATCTTCGGTGGCAGTTGTGCATCCGATAGCTCCAGGGAAAGATCTTCTCCGCAAACATAGTATCGCACAAATGGCCTGCGCTGTTGGGTGGTGTGATCGCGGATGGTGCCAGCCAGCATAGGATAACGCGCCTCGAGTGCAGTAAGAATAGCGTTTATGGTGATGTCTCCGGAAATGTCCAGTTGTACTTCGGAGTTAATCTGGGCCAGGGTGCGCAGATGATATGGCAGTACAACGCGAATCATTTCACTATCTGAACTTCCACCGAGTAAACCGGAGGCA
>JANOLM010000507.1:0-2020 GCA_031419815.1 Bacteroidia bacterium | reverse complement strand
AGTGTAGAAAGTTTTAGTGCCGACTTCATGCAGATGTTTGGCAACACGGAAAACATAACTCCCTACCTTGATTCATTGGCCCAGCATAGTCTTGTGTTTACAAACCTATACGCCACCGGAACTCGCACCGTGCGCGGACTTGAAGCTCTTTCACTTTGTGTGCCCCCAACACCAGGTCAAAGCATTGTGCGCAGACCGAATAATGAAAATCTCTTCAGTCTAGGGAAAGTGTTCACTGAAAAGGGTTATGAAAGTAAATATATCTATGGAGGCTATGGCTACTTTGATAACATGAATGGATTCTTTTCTGCTAACCATTATACGGTTGTGGATCGCAGTTCATTAAAGCCGGAAGAAATTGATTATGAAAATATCTGGGGTGTGGCCGATGAAAATCTTTTTACTCTTGCCTTGCGTGAAATCGATAAAACAGTTAGCACAGGAAAGCCTGTCTTCGCGCAAGTGATGACCGTTTCTAATCATAGACCCTATACCTATCCTGATGGAAGAATTGATATTCCATCGCACACCGGAAGAGAAGGTGCCGTAAAGTACACAGATTATTCAATCAATAAATTCTTAAAAGAAGCGCGAAACAAACCGTGGTTTGACAGCACTGTATTTGTGATTGTAGCCGACCATTGTGCATCTAGTGCAGGTAAGACAGAATTACCTGTTAATAAATATCATATTCCGATGATGATCTATTCCCCTGCCAACATGGCACCTGCAAAAATGGAACGACTCATGAGCCAGATTGATATGGGACCCACTTTGTTAGGCCTTTTAAATTTCTCGTACACCAGCAAATTTTATGGATATGATATTTACAAACTAGAGCCTGGCCGTGAACGTATTTTCATCAGCACCTATCAAAATCTTGGTTTCATACAAAATGGTATGATGGTGCAACTTGATCCTCAACAAAAGGTAAATACTTACACGCCTAATTTCACAGATGGTTCTCTCATCAAAATTGAAAATGATACCACAGCAACTAATGATGCCATCGCCTGGTATCAGACCGCGAGTTATGCGTTTAAGAATGGATTGATGAAATAATTAAAGACTTAGGCCATGCCTGCGCTATCAACTACGCTAAAGCTTCGTTGATTAAAAAAGCTTCGGCAGGCTGGCATTGGGGCTTAGGTATTAGTAATAATACCCGAGCAAGTTCCAGTAATTCAATTGCCAAATCAATAAGAGGCACACAATTCCGAAGCTTGAATAACTCATTCTATCCATCACATCCCCGGATTTATTTATCCATATCATAATCACAAAATACCAAACGAACACGGTAAAAAAAACAGCAATAAGAGGGAAGGCAAGCGCAATTTTTATGGTTATCGGCACACCGTATACAATTGAATTGGTGTCGCCCATACCAACCATTAGCAACAAAAAGAAAATAAAAAAGAAAAGCGCAGTACACCATGAAGTTAATCGGGCTGAAAGAGGAACCTTCCTCGCAGAGTTAATCTCGCGCTTGTAATCTTTCCGAATAAAATATTTCATAGGGCCGCCAATCAAAGTGAGCAACACAAAAACAACAGATATGATTAAAATTATAGTGTGAACTGACGACAAATCCAAACCAGACATTTTATCAAAAGCTGCGATAGGTAGCCCTCCGATAAATAATGTGCTTATTTTTCCATAACTATTCTTTTTAAATTCAATTACTTCGGAAGTAAACTCCTGCCGAAACGTAAGACTATCAATAGGCACCCAATAATCTCTGTCCTCACCAAATTTCGTTCTTAACTTTGAGTCCACTACTTCTATCTTACCTCGCCCAAACCAAGAGGCTAACTTTGTAAAGTCATTGTAGGCAAATCGGTTTACACGGTACTCACCCGCAAATTTTTGTAAATACTTAGCGGGCAATTTAATACCTGGCTTCAATACATTTTTCTCGGGGAAGTAGCGATCCATAAATGCCTCAAGTACTTCGCTGTAGGTGCCTGCACCCTTTTCTGAGTTAAATGAAATAAACAAGCCTACATTATCAGCTGGC
>JANOLM010000506.1:0-2915 GCA_031419815.1 Bacteroidia bacterium | reverse complement strand
CAAGTTGAGATTAGTTTGGCTGATCACTTCTTCTACCTTCTTTGTCCAAAGCGTTTTCAAAGCTTGTTCGCCAGCAAAGACTTCCGACTCAATTAACTCTTGCTCGTATGGCGATTCTTCAAAAATGGCTAAGGCATAGGGAACCGCAAAATCTAAAGAATTTTGCAATCGTGATATGCTTTCTTCTGTCGCGACTCCAAGTTGCTTGATCCATGTATTTGCATGTAGGGTATGATAGCGCAACTCGCCTCTTACTTTTCGGGCTACTTGTGCCAACGGCTCAAAGGAGGAATTTTTCAATAATTCAAAACGGATCGCTTCCGCGGTATCAAATAAAAAGTGACGGATAAGACTGAAGTCATATTCACCATTCGGCAGTTCTGTTAAAATGCAATTATGAAATTGACTCGCATGTCGTGTAAAGGCAACAGTGTCTGGCTCGCTTTCTCCAAGCTGGTGAAGAATCGTATAAAGTGCCAGGCTATGCCCAATTTTATCCTGTGCCATAGAGGAGAAAGCAATGTCTTCCTCCAACAAAGGTCCGAATCCTGTCCATTCAGAATTGCGATGACCTAAGATCAATTGGTCATCCGCCATCTTGTACAGTAGTTCTTTTATGGCATGAGAATTATTCGTCATTTTGGTATTTTCCGTTGAGGTAATACAGAGCTAACCAAGCTGACGCCTAAGAATATTAAAGCAATATAAATCGACTTTGTGCCGAAAATTAAATCAGCTGTTACAGCCAGGCAAATTAAAACGGAAGCAACGAGCTTGGCATAGGAATTGAAAGCTCGCGTGGATGAAAAACTAAACTCAAGAATTCCAGCAATGCCATAAAGAAAGAAACCACCCGCTATCAGGTAACTCCCGGAAGGATGGAGGTGTGATATTTTTAACAGTGCTCCAACAATAACCAATATAGCGGAGATGTATTGAATTCTTTTTGGTAACAGATTCATTATTAAGTTAGATTTATTGTGTTTTTTCCAGAAAAAATTTCAATTTATCACCGCCTTTATACTCTGCGGCATCGCGGAATTTTTTTTCCGGTAAAGTCAACCATAAATCTTCCTCTTCCGGAGATGTAAAGCGGATTGAGGCTGATCGGATAGCCCAAACGTTGTAAATCACTTTTCCAATATTCAATTGTTTCTTCGCCAGGCTCATTGCTTCTTCCGGACTGGATGCGGATAAGTTTCCAGCCTGGATATGTTGCTTACCTCTTTTTTGTAAGTGATAAATTTCATACATCTCTGGCTTAGCCAATGAACCCAGGCTTTCAGTAACAAGATCATATGCATTTTGGTTTCCCTCCGTCAATGGTGAAACAAAAACTTCCCGTGTATCTACTACATAGAGAGAAAAGCAAGTAAACCTTCTGGTAAATGTTTCTTTGGCAAGCACGTATGCCAATTCCAAATTGGGAGCATGGACAATTCCTTCATGCTGGAATGGTTTCCCTTCCTTTGGTTGTACAAAAACTTCGAACGTACCGAACTGATCAAGCGGAGCTTTTGGATTTATTTTTCCAACTTCTCCAATTTCAGGAAGGCGTATAACACGGGGATCAAGGGAGTTGTGCATTTATTCTCTTAAATCACTTATTGATGACAAAGTTAGTAAACTATTGATGTCTCCCGTGATTCAATATTTCCAGTTTAGGCAGGTGTAATTAGACTGATATCAGCCAGAGCCCAAATAGGGTTGAAGTTTTTGTAAATAGAATTCAGGCAATGGTTTGCCGGATTTGTGTATTTCAATTAACCTTTTGTATTTTCTTATGCTATAGGGGTTTAACATCAACTCATGTAATCCCGCAGACAGTGGCGCACCTAACATCCCAAATCCTCCTATAAACATGATGGGAAAGCCAACATAAAGTATATGACGATATTTGAAATTGGGATTGTCAGATGCTACTAGCATAAGGCCTCCTGCCAGAAAGATGCCAGTTGATATACCGAATACAATTAAATCCTTTTTTTGTTTGCTTCGGAGAGCCTCTCTTTTGAATATAAATAATGATGCGAAGGCTTTAGTGGTATCATCATATGCCAAACTCCGGATGCGTTCGTTCTTTGAAAGTTTTATTTCCCTGGTTTTTAGGGAATCGGTTTGCCCATGGGCGTTGGTACAATTAAATGATGCCAACACCATTGCAAGTGGGAATGTCAATATTAGTTTACTTGAATAGTTCATAGTTAACTTGGTTAATATCTGAGGCGGACACCCATCATCACTTGGGTGAGTATTTCTATGGAAGTTTTTTCTCTATACGCCCCCGTTGCCTTTATATCTATGGAGAGGCTGCGCGGCTTTCCTTTTATTATAACAGGAAACCGATAGCCTACGTTGTAAGCGGATGTAAAGTAATCCTTGCTCTCACTCAGGTATGTATTGTTGATAAAAAATATTTCGTATCTGCTTTGCCATGCGACCCCACCCCCGGCATACCAGCCTTGCCTGTCTTTGAATAAACTCAAAAAGTTAAAGTTAAGTATCAAGTCTAGGGTGTTGGTTTTGTATTTTTCTTTGGGCATGCCTGGTAGTGCCCTGCTGCAACTAAAATACGTATAAGAAGTACTCATGGTCAATTTTTTGCCCACGGATCTTCCTGCCCCTGCGTTCCACGATGGCCCTATGAAATACATTTCTGCATCACCGGTGAGGCGTACGGCCGACTCAAAAAACCATTCACCTTTTTCTTGTGCTGTTGCTACAAATGGAGAGATTGCAAAAACAAACGAGAAAACGAAATATGGAAATAATTTGTGCGATTTCTGCTGCCTAATAAAGATTTCCAACCTTTTTTCATAGAAGATAATCACTGCACCACCTTAAACGTAAACGTCCCTTTTTGTTCGTAATATAGATTGCTATACATGGCGACCTAAATAATACAGCATAATTTA
>JANOLM010000505.1:0-4840 GCA_031419815.1 Bacteroidia bacterium | reverse complement strand
AAGTCCTCCCTGGTTGTTGGTGAATATGTCGAAGTATATCTCGAAGACGTAAATTCCGATGAAGTTGGCTTGCTACGTCTAAAGACAAATTCATACGGTTCATTCAGCGGAGAATTTAAGCTACCGCCTTCCGGCCTTACTGGTGAGTATACCCTTTATGTGGATGAGGATTCAGAAGACAGCAGATTTTATGACAACCTCGACTACCTGAACTCTAACCCCCTTAATATCTCGGTTGAAGAATATAAGAGGCCAACTTTTGAAGTTTCTTTTAAACCAGTAAAAGAGTCATTTAAGTTGTACGACACAGTTCGTGTTCATGGAATTGCTGGTTCTTTTAGCGGTGCAAAAATAGCAGGAGCCAAAGTGAGTTATCATGTTGTTCGCACGGTTAGGTTTCCTCACTGGCATTATTGGGACAATCGAAATTCATATTCAGATGAGGAAGAGATTTCTTTTGGCGAAGTCACCTCGGAGAGCAATGGCGAATTTGAAATAAAATTCAAGTCACTTCCGGATGAGAGCGTATCTAAAGATGAGCTGCCTGTTTTCTCCTATGAAGTTAAGTCAGACGTAACGGATATAAATGGAGAAACGAGAAGTGCCACTACAACTGTTAAAGTAGGGTACCATACTACAACAGCCACACTGGTAGCATCCGAAGTTATTAATCGAAAAATCCCCGACAATTCATTCGGTATCACGGTTCAAAATCTGAATGGAGAACCTGTTCCATTGACGGGTACAGTGAGCATTTACAAACTTGCCGCACCTTCTTCGCCTGAACGCGAAAGACCCTGGAATGCACCAGATCTACCCATTATCACGATCGATGAGTTCAAACGATTATTTCCCAATGACCGCTATGAGGCTGAATCTACTGGCAAGTCAAAATGGAAAAAAGGTAAATCAATGATGTCCACTAAGTTTGACACACAAAAGTCAAAGGAAGTATTTTTCAAGGTTGATAAAACATGGGAGCTAGGAAGCTATCTTATCGAACTTGAAGCCATCGATAATTCAGGTGCATCAGTTACTGATATTCATCGATTCAAAATCATCGAGAGTGGAAACAAGAAGGTAGGTGATAATCAGTTATTAATTTTTGAATTGGACAAGGCCAGCTATAAAGTTGGAGATATTGCCAGATTAACAATAGGATCTGCATCACCAAATATTACACTGAGCATTGATGTGGAAAAAAACCATGAGATAGAAAAGACTTTGATAGAGCACTTGTCGGGAAATGTAAAAGAGATTCTCATTCCAATCACCGAAGACATGAACGATGGATTTGCAGTTCATTGCTATGGTGCAATTTACAACTCGTTTTTGCAAGAGACGAGGCAAGCCTCTATAGCGAAGGATCAAGAGGCGATTGAAATTGAAACCATTACTTTCAAAGATAAATTGCAACCTGGAGCCAAGGAAACGTGGAGTTTTGAAATTAAAGGAAGAAATTCCGATAAATACGAAGCCGAAGTTCTTGCTTCAATGTACGATGCGTCACTTGACCAGTTTAAACCTCATGAATGGTCCTTCAACCTTACTCCGCGCAATTACTATTATTCATCAAATCGTCCTTCGGCCAATCAAAGTTTCCGGGAAGAAAACTTTGAGGTGAGGAATTCAGATCTTTTTTATTACTCGGCCCCCAAACAGTATTATGATCAGTTGGATTGGTTTGGTTTTAGCATGAACAACAGTCGCTATGTGAATCAACAGTATATCGAACGACTCTACTCCAGTGGTTTTGACTCTTTGAATCTCTCAAAAGTTATTCAACTCAACAATAAAAATCTAAGGAAGGGTTTTATCGCAGGACGGATTACAAGTGGTTTAGATGGATCTCCTCTACCCGGGGTTAACATAGTCCTTAAAGGCACCACAACCGGAACAGTCACAGATATGGACGGCAATTACTCAATTGAAGCTTCAAAGGGTGATGCGCTGGTTTATAGCTTTATTGGATTCTCAACGGCTGAAGCTACTGTGGGTCGCAGAAACGTAATTAATGTAATCATGGAAGAAGATGTTACCCAATTATCGGAGATTGTTGTCACTGCGCTAGGAGTGACGGTAATGAAGCAGTCCCTATCCTCTGCCGTATATAAAATAGTGTCGGATACATCCTTAACCGAAAGTGTTACTTATGAAGCCGATGCTAATCTTGCAGGTGCCGTAGCTGGCATTCAGATCACAGGAATACCGGGTGGTACTGCCAGGCTCACTATCCGAGGCAATTCAACAGCAAATGGTAATTCTGAACCTCTTTACGTGGTGGATGGGGTGATCGTTGAGTCTTCCACTATTGATCAGTCCGACCTCGCTTCTGTTCAGGTTTTTAAAGGTGAATCGGCAATCGCTCTATATGGTGCGAAAGCAGCCAACGGGGTTATAGTCATTACCACAAAGTCAGGTCAGAAAAAACTTGATGAAGAACTTGCGAAGGTGAATCCCAGAAAGAATTTTAATGAAACGGCTTTCTTTTTTCCTCATTTAATAACCAATGAAAATGGCAGAGTCCGGTTTAGCTTCACCACACCGGAGTCGCTTACCAGATGGAAGCTTCAGTTGCTGGCACACACTAAGGAACTCACATCTGCAACCAAGATATTGCAAACTGTTACTCAAAAGGAATTGATGGTTACTCCCAATGCTCCGCGCTTTTTGCGAGTCGGAGATGACATTATTTTCTCAACGAAAATCAGCAATTTAACCAGGCGCGACAAGCAAGGTACTATTGCACTACAATTGTCAAACCCCCTGACAGGCGAGCAGGTGGACGGATTGTTCAACAACAACATTAGAAATCAACCTTTTAAAATCAGTGGCACAGGCAGCATGGAGGTATCCTGGAAACTCAAGGTTCCCGCAGGTATTGACATCGTTCAATATAAAGTACTCGCGAAGGCAGGTAATTTTAGTGATGGAGAACAAAATGCTTTGCCGATTCTATCTAACAGGGTACTTGTAACGGAAACATTGCCTATGTTCATCAAGGGTGGGGAAACAAAAGCGTTTAGCCTGGACAAACTGAGACAATCCAATTCTAATACGCTTCAACACCATCGGCTTACTTTAGAAGTTACCTCAAATCCAGCTTGGTACGCGGTGCAGGGCCTTCCCTATCTTATGGAATTTCCGCACGAATGTGCAGAACAAATTTTTTCACGCTATTATGCCAATAGCATAGCGAGTCACATTATTAATGACAATCCAAAAATTAAAGGAGTATTTGATCAATGGTCATCATCAACCGCTCTGTTAAGTGACCTGGAAAAAAATCAAGATCTAAAATCAATCCTCATTCAGGAAACGCCATGGCTCAGAGATGCCCAGAGTGAATCAGAACAGAAGAAACGGATAGCCCTTCTCTTTGACCTTCAGTCTATGAAAGGACAATTGACTGCTGCATTGAATAAGCTTCAAGAGTTACAATTGGAGAGCGGTGGTTTTACATGGTTCGGTGGTGGCCGGCACCCAAGTCGATTTATCACACAACATATTGCCTCTGGGTTCGGGCATCTGCAAAAACTAAAAATGGTTACACCCGATGAGCAGACCAAAGTAGTCCTCAATAAGGCAATTGCTTATCTGGATGAACAGATATTGGTTGACTATAACAAATTATTAGATCCAATGCGGAAGATACTCTTGCAGGCTAAAAGCGATCAGGAAGGATCACGATTGGCGAACGAGTTTATGGAAAAGCAGCATATTAACAATGACCAGATTCATTATCTCTATATGCGAAGTTTTTTCACAGATATCAAGATTTCTGAAACTGTTTCGCCCGCGATCGACTACTATCGAAAACAGTCTGCCCGGTATTGGAAAGAATTTGATCTTTATCTCAAAGGCATGATTGCATTGATTCATTATCGAAATGATAATGTCATGCTCTCGAACGAAATTCTTCTATCGTTAAAAGAGAATAGTATCATGAGTGAGGAAATGGGAATGTATTGGAAGGAAAATACAGGCGGATGGTATTGGAATGAAGCACCCATTGAAACACAAGCTTTGATGATTGAAGCATTTGCTGAAATTGCAAACAATGGCGTCAATGACAACGAAAAACAAGAAACGATTGACAAACTTCGAATCTGGTTATTGAAAAATAAACAAACCAGCCAATGGAAAACAACAAAGGCTACCACTGAGGCTATCTATGCGCTGTTACTTAATGGAACGAAGTGGCTTTCCATTTCCGATCAGGTTGAAGTTACCATTGGAAACAAAAAGTTAGCTCTTACTGGGCAACCCTCTACGCCAGAGGCGGGCACCGGATATTTTAAAACTTCATGGAAGGGAAGTGAAATCAATTCAGCAATGGGAGAAGTAAAGCTTGCAAAAAAAGAGAAAGGGATTGCCTGGGCTGGACTGTACTGGCAATATTTTGAAGATATTGATCACATCACACCTGCTGCAACACCTTTGCGGTTGGCCAAAAAAGTGTTTCTGGTGACAATGACAAATAAGGGTGAATTTCTGGAAGAACTGAATGGTACGAAAGCATTAAATGTTGGTGACTTACTTCGCATAAGAATAGAGTTGAGCACTGACAGGCCAATGGAATTTCTTCATATGAAAGATCTCCGTGCATCAGGACTTGAGCCCATGGATGTATTGTCGGGATACAAATGGCAAGGTGATCTGGGGTATTACCAAAGCACAAAAGATGCTTCCACCAATTTCTTTTTTGACCAGATTTCAAAAGGTGTATACGTCATTGAATATGATCTTAGAGTCAATAGTAAAGGGAATTTCTCTAACGGTATAACTACTATTCAAAGCATGTATGCCCCTGAATTTAGTAGTCACAGTGAGGGGTTAA
>JANOLM010000504.1:0-1928 GCA_031419815.1 Bacteroidia bacterium | reverse complement strand
CAAACATGTAGGTAAAAAACTGATAGGGCCTGAAATAACCTGAATTGAAATCATACAATGCAAGGAGAAAGGTTGCCTGAGGAATCAAACTTTGAATAATAAAAACAATAACGTTAATGATGAGCAGAGTGCGGACGAGCGGAGTAAGGTTATTAAACATGGGTGCTTCTTAAATTAACGTGTAAAATAATTTTCAATCTTAGCGGAGTCAAAAATAAAAAAGGTTGGCTTCCCTTCCGGGGAAAAGTTAGGTGTGCGGCAGGCAAACAGACCTTGCACTACTGCATCCATCTCTTCTTTCAATAATTTTTGACCTGTCTTTATAGAGGTGCGCTTGGCTAATGATTGTGCCAGATTCTCACCTAAGGGAATAGATAATTCGGATTGGTTTAGTTTAAACTGTTCCAGCAGTCCTTCAAAAAGTTCTTTTTCGTTACCGGATGTTTCCGTGGGAATTCCCGAAACCAACACTGTATTTTTTCCAAATACTTCAAACCGAAATCCCAACGTCATTATTTCAAGTTCCATCTCCATCACCAGCGCAAAATCGGAGGCACTCAAACTTATGGCTTGAGGGAATAAGCTCTGCTGACTGCTTCCCGGACTGCCCTTTAATTGCAACATATACTTTTCAAATAATACCCGCTCATGAGCGGATTGCTGATCGATGATCATCAACCCGTTTTTTACTTCACGCAAAATATATTTCTGATGAAGTTGAAAGACTGTTTTTTCCTCCGTAACGGGAATTTGTCCTTCCTTGTTGATCGAACTCTCAAATCGCATCAAGACCTTGGGTTCGGGTTGTGGATTTGAAAATAATCTTGAACTAGGTGTTTCCCCTTCAAACAACTTCTCCCAATTACTCAGATTTGAGCGCTGAAGTGAATTTCCAAACTGTTCATTGAAGTATTGTTCCTTGGTGAGAGACTGCGAAGCATTGAGCTTGTTCACCATATTCACATCACCAATAAAATCCAAAGCGGGTGATAAATTGTGAGCACCCAATGCTTGCTTCACAGCTGATCGCACCACGGCATACACGGCCCGTTCATCATCAAACTTAATTTCTGTTTTGGTAGGATGCACATTCACATCAATGTGCTTAGGATCAATTTCGATAAACAATACGTAAAACGGAAAGCTGTTGTCTTGCAACAAGCCCTCAAAAGCACTAGATACTGCATGACCGAGATAATTGTTCTTGATGAACCGCTGGTTTACAAAAATAAATTGTTCGCCTCTTGTTTTGCGCGCTGCTTCGGGCCGGCCAATATAGCCGGTTACTTTAACCAAGGTTGTCTCTTCCTGACAAGCCGCCAATTGCTCCTGATATGATTTTCCGAAAAGAGTAATAATCCGCTGGGTAAGTTTTGCCGGAGGCAGGTCATACACAATTTCATCTCCTTGTATGAAAGTGAATGCAACCTGTGGATGCGCTAAAGCGAGGTGGTGAAATTCATCAATGATGTGCTTTAACTCAACTGGATTTGATTTTAAAAAATTTCTGCGCGCAGGAATGTTATAAAAAAGATTCTTCACGCTAATGCTTGTTCCTTTCTCGCAAGCAACCGCTTCTTGTTTTTTAACTTCCGATCCCTCCACCACCAGCAGCGTTCCCAAATCATGAGAACCAAGTCGGGTTTTCATTTCTAATTGTGAAACGGCCGCAATGGAAGCAAGTGCTTCACCACGAAAGCCCATTGTTCGTATCGTAAATAAATCTTCTGCTTTGCGAATTTTGGAAGTGGCATGTCGCTCCAAACTCATGCGTGCATCTGTTTCGCTCATGCCCATACCATTGTCGATCACCTGCAAGAGAATTTTCCCAGCCTCTTTCACAATCAATTTTATGGAAGTTGCTCCGGCATCAATGGCATTTTCCATCAGTTCCTTAGCGGCCGAGGCAGGGCGTTGCACCACCTCAC
>JANOLM010000503.1:0-2745 GCA_031419815.1 Bacteroidia bacterium | reverse complement strand
GCGATGAGCTATATCCACGCCTGGCATTTAATGAATTAGGGCTCTTGGTTGGCATATTATTTCTCTTGGGAATAATAGCATCTTCGTATGCCAGCGCAGACTCCGCGCTCACTGGATTGACCACTTCGTTCTGTATCGATTTTCTTAACTTCAAAAGCAAACCTGAGAGTCAGAAGCAAAAACAAAAGTTCATAGTTCACCTTTCTTTTTCGTTGTTGTTTTTAGTCATCATCATGGTCTTCAAAGAAATCAATGAGAAATCTGTTATCGATGCGGTGCTTAATGTTGCAGGCTATACGTATGGTCCTCTTCTCGGGCTTTTTTCCTTTGGTATTTTTACCAGACGACCAGTCATCGGAAAACTTGTGCCTCTTGTATGTATTCTCTCTCCGCTGCTTTCTTATTTGTTAAGTACAAATTCAGTGGTATGGTTTTCGGGTTATAAAATTGGAATTGAAATCTTGATTATTAACGGGCTATTCACATTCGCAGGCCTTTGGATCATTTCAACCTCCTCAAAAGTGATTAAACTGTAAGTAGTATTGGTTGCTATATCTAAAGAGGAGTTCTAAGAATTCCCCTAAAGCTCCTTTGCGGGATTCCAAAAAAGTTTTTCAAAGTCCACAACTTTATCCTTTACTACTTTTATTTTCTCTTTTTCAAGGCTTTTCTGCATCGCTGTTGGTGTTTCAAAATGATGTTTGCCTGTTAACATACCCGCCCTGTTTACCACCCGATGTGCTGGCACCTTTTTGTCTCCGTGTGCAGCATTCATAGCCCATCCCACCATGCGGGCACTCATTTTAGTGCCAAGGTAGGCGGCAATGGCGCCATAGCTGGTCACCCTGCCGTGCGGGATGAGCTTGGCCACCTCAAATACATCATCAAAAAAACTATAAACTTTATTACCTCCCTTTGGTTGGATTGCTTTCGCCATAAAATAAATGTAGCAAAAGCTTGCTGAGAGATTAAATTTGCGGTTCGATTTTTATCGTCAATGAGAAAATTAATTTTAGTCGTAGTCTGTTGGTTATCTGTTTCGCAACTATGCGCGCAGCAGCTCATTTTTCCTGACTCATTCCAATGGAATGCGTTGAATGAAGGTGAAGAACTTTCTTTTTTCGTTTCGACTGCCGATTCCATACGGCCTCGTTATTCTTTGGAGGGTGTGAACGATTATAAAATTATGTTCGATACACTCGGTCATTTTTACTGGAAGCCTCCATTTGATTTAGTTGACCGTTTGGAAAAACAAAAAGAAATTGTTTTGATTTTTCAGGCAGAGTGGCCGGATGGCCGCAGAGTGCGCAAGCAAATTACATTTACCGTGCAACATAAAAACCGGCCCCCAACGGTTGAAGATCTTCCTATATTTTATGTCAGGCAAGCAACCTCCAACCGGTATCAAATTCCTTCTGAATATGTTAGCGATCCGGACGGTGATCCCGTGGTTTTCAAAATCAAACCATCACAACTACCGGAAGGTGCTAATTTGTCATCGCCAGGATTGTTTACCTGGACACCATCGCGAAATCAATTTAAAAGTTTAAAGACCAACCCGATCACATTGGAATTTGTGGCTCAAGATCAACCCGATAAAGCAGAGACAACCGGAAAAATTAAAATCTTACAAACTCAACTTGACTTGCCACCAGAAATGCTACTGATACCAGCGGATAGCAGTATAACTATTAAGGAAGACCAGGTGATCAATTTTAAAGTATACACCTCTGATCCTAATGGAGACGAAAATATTTTAGGTGTTGACTTTGTCTCTTCGGATGTACGAGTGCCCAATAGTAGCCTGAAAGAAAACTCATCGGTACAACATGAATTTATCTGGACACCCGGATATTCTTTTGTGCAAGAGGTTGAAAAATCAAAAAGCATCGTGCTTACTTTTTTTGCGATCGATAAGTCTACCAACCGGGTGCAACGAAAAGTGAATGTAAAAATTCTGGATGCCGAAAACCTTGACGAGAAAGACAAACTACTTTACCAGAAATATAGGAACTCTCTTGTTCAGGCGAAGGCATTAATAGATCAGCTTGACGACAATCATGAGAAGTTGAACAAAGCTTATCGCCAGGCTAAAAAAGGGAAGAAACATCGTTCTCTTATAAATGCCTCACTAGGGGCTACTACCGGTCTCTCTCCGATTATACTGTTAACGGATCAATCGAAAATAGTCTCGGCTATAGGCGGAACGACAGTTCTTACCATGGGCACCTTAGAGGCAACCGAAGTAATTGGAAAATCTAAAAATGATATTCTTGACAAAATGAAAATCAATGTGGAGATCCGCAATCAGCTACAGGTGGAAGGTGATAACTTTGCCCGCAAGTATGCTTTGAAATCTGCGCGCAGGAATAAAGAGTTTGATGCAGATCGCGACAAGCTGCTTCCCATTCTCAACAATCAAAAGCTGGTGATACTGGAGTTGGACGCTACCCGTGCGGCCACTCCAAAATTTGATAATAAGGAAATCAAGAAGACGTTTCCTGATTTTAGTGAGGAGTGAATTCCAAAGTAATTTCTGAGGGTACTTTGTCAGAAAAGGATTTCGCGTTACTTTTGCCCGCCCGTTCGGAGCCATTCGAGCGGGTAATCCTTTAAAAAGGAGTTCACAGAGGAATGGTAGAGCGGTTTATTGCACCGGTCTTGAAAACCGGAGACCCTTCGCGGGGTCCGGGGGTTCGAATCCCTCTTCCTCTGCTGGATCAAAATCGAACAAGCTCAAGACCT
>JANOLM010000502.1:0-3511 GCA_031419815.1 Bacteroidia bacterium | reverse complement strand
ATGGAAAGGCTTCAACCTGCTGCAACCCCCGCGCTCCACCGGGAGAAATATTTGCGAAGTGTTGATACAATACAACGTTGGATAAGTTACTAATGCCCTATTTCGTGAAATCATCACCTAACCAGTACTAATTAACCTGATTGTTTTAAAATTGTTTTAAAGTTATAAAAACAAAAAACCCGACTTTCTTAACGATAATCGGGTTTAAATGAGCCCCCTGTCGGAATCGAACCAACGACCTACTGATTACAAGTCAGTTGCTCTACCAGCTGAGCTAAGGAGGCGAAATTTAAGGACTTGGGACTTAGGGATCAGGTAATCCCCTCATTCAAACGACCTAAACCCCAAAATGAGTGCGCAAAAATACGGGAAGTGCTCTGTTTTCCAAGCAATGGCCTAAACAGATTTGAGTATTTTTAACTGATTTTTCAGCTGTAGCAGGTGTTCGGAAGAGCTTTTGATCTTATCGTTAAACTCGTCTTTAAATTTATCGGCATTCTTAGACCTGCCAAAAAACTCCAGGTTATTCTTCCAGACAGCAATATCATTTTCAACCTTACTCATTCGCTTTCTAATCGTCTGTTCCTTTTGGTATATCTTTCGGTCGGCATCGGGGTCATTTTTTAAACTTCCCATCTGCAACTCCAGGAGCAGGCGCTCGCGGTCATCTTGGGTAACATTCTCAAGCGATCCAATTACTTGCTCAACAGCGGCTGAAAATCTGTCCTTAATACTGACGATGGACTTCTTCGGTACAAATCCAGCTTCATTAAATTTTCTTTGCAACTCCACCAGCACTTGAGATGTACCCGTCTTTTCACTGGCCAATTTCTCTAATTCATCACAGATCAATAGTTTTTTTGATAAGTTTTCCTCCTGTTCATGGTCATGCTTCTCAAACTGAATTCTTCGTTGCTCAAAAAAATGGTCACAGGCAGATTTAAACTCTAAGAAAATTTTTTCCCTGAATTTCTCCGGCACGGGCCCAATCTCTTTCCATTTTTGCTGAAGGTCTTTTAGCTGATTAGATGTCTTATCCCACTCTTGGCTTTCTTTCAACTCATGGGCTTTCTTTACAATCTCATTTTTCAGTTGAAGGTTTTTTCCTCTCTCCTCATCCAATTTCTTAAAAAATGAATTCTTAGTAGCGAAAAATGCTTTAAAGGCCGACCAGAATTTTCTATTGACCTCTTTAGCTTTATTTCGTGGAACTCCCCCACTTGCTTCCCACTTCTTTTGAAGTTCCAGTACTTCCTGTGTTTTTTGATTCCACTCTCTGATTTTGTCCGTTTGAAAACTTGCCAGGACTGCAACCTCATCAATTATTTTCCCTTTGAGCTCAAGATTTTTAGTCAGCTCTTGTTGAAGGGTATTGATATAAGCATCTCTCTTTTCATAGACCGCATCGGAAGCTGCTTTGAAACGCTGCCAGGTAATATCTTTATCTTCTCTTGGCACTGGGCCAATATGCCTAAATTCATTGTGTAGCTCGTTCAACTCACGCACTGCATCTGTGAGTTTCTCAATTGAAATCAAATGCTCCGCTCGTTGGCACAGCTCATGTTTGGCCTCCAGGTTTCTTTTGCGATCGAGTTCTTTTAATTCAAAATATATGCTGCGGTTATCGTAGAAACGATCGACTAAAGCCGAATAGTTTGCCCATAAGGTTTTGACGTTAACATTAGGTACCGACCCGATCTGCTTCCATTGAGTTTGAATTTCTTTAAAACTGTGAAAGCTGTGCTCAGTATCTTCAGAATCTGCGAGGGAACGAAGTCTCTCCAATAACTCGTTTTTCTTTTTTAGATTTTCGTTTTTCTGATCTTCAATTTTTTTATAAAAATTAAATCGCTTGTCCTTGATCAATCGAAATGTAGCATCAAAGGAATTGTCAAATTCGTCACTCTTGAAATCGAAATTTTCCGCCACGCCACCATCACGCATAAACACGTCAAGTGCTGCTGATTTTTCTTTTGTTCTTATCTCGTTGTAAAGTGGTTTGACTTCTTTTAGGACAGCATCAATTTTTTTAAAATTATCATCCTTAGCAAGCTCTTTTATTAACTCAACGAAGTCTTTTTTAGAGTATTTCGAAAAATCCTCATGATGAATTTCATGAGTTTGTAAGTCCACTTCCACAATTGGTTCCATGTCACCCATTTTAAGGGATTCATCGACAACACCTTCCTCTACGGCCATCCTTACCATCGTTTCGTTCTCGTTCTCTATCCCCATTTTATTTTCTGATTCCATGAATTCAACCCTTCAAACTCAATAGATGCAAAAATAGCAAAATCATTCAATTCAATCTCGGATCAACGGGGTAATTTGAATAAACCGAAAATCGTCCTCCCATTGCCTTTAGCGCCTTTTGCCACATGATTTCAGCATTGGTTTCAAAAATCAATTTATCATCTACATCACCACTTACAATCCATGAATTAGCTTTGAGTTCTTCTTCTAGTTGCCCTTCCGACCAGCCGCTGTATCCCAGAAAAAATTTTAAATCATCAGGTGCTATTTGTTTTGAATTGAGAAGGAGATTTAGCTGCTCAAAATTACCGCCCCAATAGATCCCTTCACCTATTTCAACGGAGCCTTCAAGTTTGTGTAACCTATGAATGTAGTGGAGTGTATCTTGCTGAACAGGGCCACCAACATACACCTGTGTATCGAAATTTTTTATGCTATCCATAATATCTGTGATCTTTGCAGGAGAAGGTTTATTCAACACAAAACCAAAGGAGCCTTCAGCGTTGTGCTCACAGAGCAGAATGATAGTTCGCTCGAAGTTAGGATCCGGCAAATATGGCTCTGAAACAAGAATGCAACCCTTCTTAGGTTCAACGGGGTTAGTATAGTCGAAGAATTCCATTTTCCTTATTTGATTTCTTGGGTAAACGCCTTTCCTGGCCTCCGGTTTTCTTTTCCTGAAAACCTTCCAACACCTGAATAAAATACACGTTAACAATAGTTGCAAAGGAATCGATTTATTAATTTTTGACAAAATCACTAATAAACCATGAAGGCACTAGCAGACATCAGAAAAGACTATACCAAAGCAACTCTGGATAGTACCTCAGTTGATAAAAATCCAATTCGTCAATTTGAGAAGTGGTTTGACGAGGCAATCAAATCGGAAATGACGGAACCTACGGCTATGAATTTAGCCACCATTACGTCAAATGGAAGGCCCTCTTCCAGGATTGTTTTACTAAAAGGCATTGAGAATGATCAGTTTATTTTTTATACCAATTACCAAAGTCAAAAAGGCAAAGAGCTTGAGATCAATCCGGCCTGTGCATTGACTTTTTTTTGGCCTGATCTGGAAAGACAAATACGAATTGAAGGAGTTGCAGCTAGGGTAGCACCTGATATATCTGATGCTTATTTTAAAAGCCGGCCAAGGGGAAGTCAGGTTGGGGCATGGGCTTCTCCACAAAGCACGATAATAAAGGACAGGAAAATTCTAGAGGATCGGGTTAAGGAAATTGAAAAGAGATTTGAGGAT
>JANOLM010000501.1:0-3266 GCA_031419815.1 Bacteroidia bacterium | reverse complement strand
CCGACATGGTATGTGCGGCTGGTGGCGAGTAGCGAAAGCCTGACCGTGTGGCGGTTTGTGTAGGAGAACGATTGGTGTAACGAGGTCAGGGATGTCTCGCTCACGCTCGACATGATGGTTGAGATAGCCACACGGGCACGCGCGCCTTCAATTCGTTTCGAACGGGCAGGCCACTTAAAATTAAGCTACCGCACAGCGGGCTAGCTTAAACGGAGAACGCTGTAAGTTTTATTTACGCTATATTCACTTGTTCATACCTGAATCATGAGACCTCTCCTCTGTTTTCTGGTTGATGATGACCTGGATAACCAGGAAATTTTCTGTATGGCCCTGGATGAATTGGCCGAAGGTCGTAAGACCCTGGAGAAGATTTTAACAATTAATGACCGATACTACTGAAAAAAGAGCGAAGGCAACGAAGAACTGGACCTTCGGGATTGCGATACTTTTCCTTGTAGGATTGGTTGCCAGCTATTTCATATTTCCCGGATTTCAAGACGGTGTTAACGAAGCATTTGTCGAGATCACAAGTGAAGATGACGATAGGATCAAGGCATGGGTGAAGAAATTCGGGGCACTCGGTCCTATCGTTTTAATATTGGCCATGGTGACTCAGATGTTTATGCTCGTTATTCCTAACCTTCTGCTGTTCATCATTGCTATTATTTGTTACGGTCCGTGGTGGGGATCACTTATTTGTTTGGTTGGAGTGTGTACATCCTCGTCCCTGGGTTACGTCATAGGCAAAAGTCTGGGACCAAAGGCTATCGACAAATTTGTTTCGCAAAATGTACAGGAAAAGATTTCAGTATTCGTCCATCACTACGGTTATAAAGCCATTGCCATCGCAAGGTTGTCGTCATTGTTGAGTGATGGCCTTGGATTTGCTGCAGGAATTTTGGAGATGAACTATAAAAAATTCATAATCGCCACTTTATCGGGGGTCGCTCCGGTGATTGTGTTGATCGCGATGTTTGGAAGAAATGGAAATGTAGAGAAGGGTTTGCTATGTATTGCGGGTATCTCTGTAGCTGCTTTGATTGTCTATATCATTATTAACCGCAGAAAAAACATAATGAGAAATCCCTGAACGGAAGCCGGTGGGCAACCCATTCGCTGCAAATGAAAATTCAGGATATGAAAGCCCGATACTAAATTTTGCCGTGTGGAGATTTTTAGCGTGAACCCAGCCACCATTGTTTCGGAATACTTTCGTGGAACTGGTTCTTGGCATCAATCACCCTTTACTTTAATACAAAATATCTCATATTTTGGGCTGACTTTGTTACAAATACCAAATTCAGAAAGAAGAGCTTACGGGAAATGGCTACTTAAACAGTCTACCTAATCCAGAGTATTCTGGAACTAGCCCAACTCAATTTTGCTGACCGAAAAAAAACAAGTGGGCTGTACTGGGCTCGAACCAGTGACCCCTACCTTGTCGAGGTAGTGCTCTGAACCAACTGAGCTAACAACCCTTAAAATCTTTCGGCAAGATGATTTATTTTTTCAATTTAATATCAGCAATTTTTATTCTTTTTACTGGAACACAAAAACTAACTGACCATGCACGCTGTTGATTATTGGATAAAGAATCTAAATCTGCAAGCTCACCCCGAGGGTGGATTTTATAAAGAAACGTATCGATCTCAAGAAAATATTACCGCGTCAAGTTTGCCTGCCCGATTTGGAGGCGACCGAAATTTTTCAACCGCCATTTATTTTTTGCTTCGCTCCCAGGATCGGTCTGTATTTCATCGCATCAAGTCCGATGAGCTTTGGCATTTCTATCACGGAAGTACTTTGTCCATTTATATATTAACTGATCAAGGCTTGCAGATTCAAAAGTTAGGAACCGACTTGTTGAGCGGGGAATCACTGCAAGTTATGGTTCCGGGTAATTGTTGGTTCGGAGCCAGAGTGGAAGAAAAAGAAACCTATGCGCTATGCGGATGCACAGTAGCACCGGGCTTTGACTTTCAAGATTTTGAAATGGCTGATCGGGCAGAACTTCTAAAAAAATATCCCGCGTATGAGAAGGAAATCGTCCATCTTACCCGGGATTAGAAGATCATTAGTTTCAAAATTATTTATTGGCTTCCTTTTCGTAAATAACTACGCCATTCGCTATAAATTCTATCTCTTCTTTAGGTGTTACAATAGCATCAATTTCTTCCTGACTTTTTTTATCGTCTTCTGCAAAATGACGCAAAGTGGCCACATCCGTAACTTTTCGCTTGGCCACACCCGAGAATACTACTTCTTTACCATCTGCTCCTTCTATCGGCACAAAAAAGCCGTAGTCTTTAAATGTTATGCGGGTAACCGAACCGTTTTTATCTTGAACGCTCATCCAGCATCCCTTCTTTGCACACGTTTTTTCAATTGTGCCTTTGAGGGTCACAATGACTGAGTCCTGGCCTTGCAGTTGGTCTCTTAACGAGGCCAAGTCAGCAGCATCACTCGTTATAATAGATTCTCCGTATGTGTTGAACGCAGTTTCTTGTTTTGGTTGGCATGCTGCCATTGCAGCTACCATAAAAATTATTTGTACAGACTTCATTACTTATATTTTTAGTTATTGCATTACAAAAGTAATAAAAATGAAATTTGTCATCCTTCAAAGCCAATTTTCCTATGCGATCCATCGCAATAGGGCTTATTAGATGACGCACCACATCGGCAAAATGCCGTGACATTATTCTTTTGGGTAAGATTACCAGTTGAATCTTTAATTGTAATATTTCCGTACACCATCAACGGGCCGTTTGGAGTAGTCTCTACTATTGTCTCTGCTTCTACTTTTACATTCTCATCACCAGTACTGCTATTCATATAATATCCTAGCGCCCCGGATGGACATTTCTTAACTTGTTCTATAATGTGTTCTGTACTGGCTCCTTCAGTAGTTATCCAAGGACGCTTTTTCGGATCAAATACCTCACCTAATCCATTAAAGCAGTTGGCTGAATGAATGCACAGGGCGGGCTTCCATACGATAGTTACTTCTCCGTTGGTATATTTTTTTGTAATGTCCTTCATAGCCGTTAATCGTTGTCAGTTAAAAGTTAATGATCTGTGCAGCTACAATTGAAAAATTCCGATTAACGCTTAACTATTAACTTTTAACCGATAACGTAGTTTCAATTTCAATGGGATTCGTCAACGTTTTATGTACAGGACATGAATTAGCAATCTCGAGCATCCTCTTGCGCTGCTCTTCATCTAAGACACCCTCGAACGAAATTTCCCTTTTAAAAATAGTT
>JANOLM010000500.1:0-1982 GCA_031419815.1 Bacteroidia bacterium | reverse complement strand
TAGGTTTTCTCAAACTTACGTTCGCTGCTGTGAATGCGGGAGTAATCAAGTAAATCATTGATAAGTTGCCGCATTGTTCCCGCTGCTGATTGCATTCGCTGAAGAGTATACTTGCCATTGTCCGATAGGTTTTCACTTTCCTTTTCGAGCATGATTGTGGCGAAGGTTTGTATTTTGCGGAGCGGCTCTTGCAAATCATGACTAGATATATACGTGAATGCCAGAAGTTCCTTGTTAGCAATGGTTAACTCAGCCGTCCGCTTTTCTTTCTCTTCGTTTTGAAATATAAGTTCTTTGTTGGCCTTTATCAATTCTGCTGCTTGAATCTTCAATTTTTCGGCAATAAAATTTTTTTCCTTCCTCTCTTCCACGTCATTTAGTGCCCGGTCAATTTTTTGCACTAACATAAATAATTTATTCTTTGGCGTGTAATCGGTAACACCACTCTTAATAAGTTCCACAGCAGTTTCTTCTCCAATAATGCCCGAAACAATAATAAAAGGGATGTTCGGAAATTCCCTTTGTTTAATTTCAAAAGCTGACGCTGCATCAAATGCAGGAAGAGAATAATCGGACAGTATTATATCAGGACTAAAGTTTTTAAGAGCATTCTCAAAACCTTCGCGGGTTCTAACAACTTCAGACGTAAATTGTAAACCAGATTTCTTCAATTCGCGTTGAAGCAGATCAGAATCATTTTGGTTATCTTCAAGAACAAGTATTTTAAGATCGGCTTTCATTATCTATGCTATTTGAATATATCGTTATCACTTCTTGCTCTTCTTTCTGATTCTACTGAGTACTACGAAGCTTATGCGATTATGTCGCCTAAGCAATGAGCGAAGTAGTATGTTAATGGGGTGGCTGGCTTAATATCATCCAATACAATCCAATCTCCTTTATAGCATGAAAAAAATTATCGCTATCAACGGGTTTTACAATATAACTATTTGCGCCCAGGGCGTAGCACTTTTCTATATCCGGGTCTTCTTTCGATGAAGTAAGTATTACCACGGGGATGGATTTGAAGTCTGGGTCTGATTTTACTTTCTCCAGCACTTGCATTCCAGTTACTTTTGGCATCTTAAGATCCAGCAATATCAGTTTAGGATTGGCCTTAATATCCCGCGAAGCATAAATACCGTTGCAATACATAAAATCAAGGGCTGCTGCTCCGTCTATAACATGGTGAAGTTTGTTAGTAAAACCGCTTTTGACAAGGGCGCGAATGGTGAGCAAGGCATCGTCTGAGTTGTCCTCGACAAATAAAATTTCAATGTCATCATAATTCATATTTTTTCAATTTAAGGTTAATATTTAGGTAAGCTGAAATAAAAGCATGCTCCTTCTTTTAATTTTGATTCCGCCCAAACTTTTCCATAATGCCGATGCACTATTTTTTGTACAATGGCCAGGCCAATGCCTGTCCCTTCAAATTCATCCTGCGAATGTAACCTCTGAAAAACACCAAAAAGTTTATCATAGTATTGCATATCAAATCCAGCTCCATTATCTTTTACATAATAAACAACAAAGTTATCTTTTTCATAAGCCCCTATTTCAATAGTGGTTTTTGGCTTATACTTCGAATATTTAATGGCATTGGAAATTAGATTGATCCATACTTGTTTAATTAGGGATTGATCTCCTTTAGCAAGTGGAAGTTCGCTCTGCTTAAATTCAGGTATGTTTTCACCATCCTCAAGTAACAATTCTTCTCGCACCAGTTTAACAAGAGCAGTCATATTAATTTTCACAGCCGCCACTTGTCTTCGTCCTAATTTGGAAAATGCAAGTAAATCATCAATCAGTTCGCCCATTCTTTTTGAATTATGCACGATGGCCTGAAGAATTGTTACTCCATCAGGATCAAATTTATCAGCATAATCATCCACCAAAATTGTTGAGTATCCACTGATGGCCCTTATCGGACTCCGCAAATCGTGTGATACGGAATAGGAAAATGATTCCAATTCTTTGTT
>JANOLM010000499.1:0-3647 GCA_031419815.1 Bacteroidia bacterium | reverse complement strand
CCCGCATTCACAGCAGCGAACGTAAGTTTGAGAAAACCTACCTCAACGTAGTTATGGAAGAGGTAAAAGACGAACTAAAAGATGTCATTCGCGCAAAGCAGGCCATCATAGAAGCCACTGAACTTGGTTTTGCCAACGTCAGCGTTTTTCAGTTTCGTCAGCTTATGCACAACCTCAGACGCAATGCACTTAAATTTTCATATCCCGACAGACCACCACACATAACAGTAACTAACAAAATTGTAAAAGGCAGTGCAGTCGAGTTACAAAATGTTGTTTCTATTTCACGCGAGAAAGATTATTGCCACATCACCGTCAAAGACAATGGCATTGGCTTTGAACCTCATTTCAGCGAACGTATCTTTGAAATGTTTCAAAAACTTCATAGTAAAGAAGAGTATGAGGGCACAGGGATTGGGTTGGCTATCGTAAAAAAAATAGTGGAGGGTCACAACGGCATCATCACTGCAACAGGTGAATTAAATAAGGGCGCAAGGTTTGATATTTACATTCCTGGGTAACAGTGGAGCCAAAAACGCGAAAGACACTTGTGTATCTTTTTGACTAAAGCCCATTCAACTTATTGTAGATGTTCAGGCAAACCCACGCATCAGTTGCAGCATAGCTGATTTGTTTTTCATTAAAGACACTGGCCTCCCAATTGCTGGTCTGGGCACTTTTTGAAATGCGGAAGCCTAACAATAAGGCGGTCAATTTTTTTACACTTTCCACTTGTAACCCGGATTTTTTTGCAAGGTCAGCAAGTTCAAAAAACCCGTCATGCTTAAAGTGTTTCAGTTTCTGAAGTGCTTTGATATCATCGCGTAAGGCAACTCCGGCTTTTAGTATCCTTTCATTTTCAAAGAAGTGAATGAGTTGTGGCGTCATACCAATGGGATTCATGCGGATCAAAAAAACTTTTTCTGGCAAAGCAATTTGTACAAGCGACACCTTGTTGTATTGCCCACTCACAAACACAGGCTTCGTTTCGGTGTCAAAGCCAACAACGGAATGCTCATTGATTTCGGCAAATGCTTTTTCCAGTTGATCTCTTTGATCGATGATGTCCACCTTTCCCTCAAACGCACCAAGTGGAAGTTCGTTGATCTCTTCGTTGCTGATCGTGACCCGATCGTTATGCGAGTATTTTGTCATCCAATCGTTAATAGTTAATAGTTAATCGAATCCGTTAACTATTAACGTCTTGCAATTAACTTTTTTCATGCCTTTGGGCTTGTCCTGACTTTATAATGCACACCCCTTTGTTTAAGATAATCTACAACAAAGGTAAAATGGCTTTCTTCTTCACCCAAGTATTCCGGAGGGCAAATTCCCTTGCGGTTGAATTTTCCGCTCAGAACAAGATTTGCGGCTGCTGTACATGTATATCCGGTAGTTCGGGCCATTGATAATGTGCCCGATATTTTTTCAGTGCGGTCAAGAAGATTGTATTCGTACGTTTTGGGTTTATTATTTTCTTCTCCGCTCATGCGGATACGCATCACGGTAAATTCTTCTTCCCCTGGCTTTAGTTTCCATTTTGGAAAAAGGAGTTTAGCCGTCAGGTCAATGGGTCGGACTTTTACTCCTTTCACATCAACCTCATCGTAGGAAAAGAATCCGCTTTCTCGCAGCACTCTTAAATACTCAATGCATCCGGGGTAGCGCAATGTTTTTTCAATCATGTTGGGGATGTTGGGCATGGTTGCAATGAGCGAACGCAAACCATCCGAGTTCCAGGATTCTAATGTTCCCACACCATCAAAGTGAACGAGTTCAGGATCAGAGAGTGCTTCTTTTACCACCATTGCACTGTTTAGTACATACCGTGCCGGACGAATATATTCTTCAATTACATCGATAGGGGAGAAGACCGCTTTGTATTCATATGGCCACTCGCGCACCAGCGGCAAGCCGCCCACGAGACACTCGTATGAATTGATTTTCATACGCTTGTTATGATAACCCAATATTATGTTGCCCATGCCAGGCGCAACGCCACAATCGGTAACGACAGTCACGTTTTTCTTTTTGGCCAGTTCATCCAACTGAAAAGGATCTTCCGGAAAAAAAGAAATGTCTACCATGTTTTTTCCAGCTTCAATTACAGCACGAGCAGTTTGTAATCCCAAAAAGCCAGGGACGGCACCCACTACCAAATCGAATGGCTGAATAGTGGATGATAAAAGTTGCAGATTTGAGAAATCTACTTTCTCAGTTTTTATTCCATGCTTTTGAACGTCAGCCAAAGCTTGCTCATTTACATCCACAGAAGTGACTTCAAAGTTTTCAGCAAGGTCGATGGCCATGGCTTTGCCAACCAATCCAGCGCCTAAAACAACAATTTTTTTCATCTCATATTCAAATTAAAAATCGTAAATCGTGGTTCAATGTTTCTTCATACCAAGTCCGTTCTGCCCCACTTACCTATTACTTATCCATTAGGCTGGAGAGGGGAAAAGATGAGAGATTTTAAATAAAGCTTAAAACGACATTGAATCTTAGTACTTAACTTTTTACTTATGTTTGAAGCCGCCAAAATACTCGAAAAAGCAAAACATTCTGCTTTCTATTTGAAAGTTCTTAATTGGTCTTTGAATAGGATGATCCCCTTCAATAAGCCACACAACTTTAAGATTTTTGAAATAGAAGATTTCCGTCTCAAAACAATCATACCCTACCGTAAGCGTAATTTTAATCACATAAAAGGACTGCATGCCTGTGCGCTGGCAACCATTTCAGAATTCACCACAGGCTTTTTGCTGCTCAGTAACCTGGACATGAAGAAATACAGGATCATTATGCAGCGATTAGAAATGGATTACCACTACCAAGGCAAGATGGATGCTTTTGCCGAATTTGTAATTTCGAAGCAGTGGCTAACTGAGAAAATAATTGATCCTCTCCAAACTCAAGATGCTGTGATCGTTCCGTGTGAAGTAAAAATCGTGGACAGCAAAGGCAATCACCTCACCACAGGAAAAGTTTTTTGGCAAATTAAGGATTGGAGCCGTGTGAAGACTAAAGCTTGACAAATAATTGGTATAAATCCATGGCAATATCTCAACTGAACCCTATTCCATTTTCATTTCCATAAGAACAACCAAACTTTCTAGTAATTGAGAAGAAACGGTTTCTTTTCTGAGCATTTAAAATCGGTATAGTTCAATTTAAAAATTGCCCTTGCAAGCAAGATGGCATGGTTGGGTAAATTATCGGTGGTGGTTACAAGTACATTTTTAACAAAATCAAATCCATAATAACGAATGATTGAAAACACTTCATCAAGAGTTCCTCTGTCAAAAATTCTCGTTATAACCCATTCACTAGAATGTTCAAAATCATGCTCGCAAATGTCCACATCCCAAAAGGTTCGTTTAGATATTTGCGGTAGTGTAGCCATGGGATAAAATTACATAGAAACTCGCTTACTCCCCATTAGGGTGCAATTCAAATTGACGCGCTAAGATATTACGCCCCTACAGGGCTCTTTATCTATGGGTAAATTCTCTTCTACCAATATTTCGTCCCGATGAGACTTTACAAGCCCCGCATAAGGCGGGGCGAAATATTGGTAGCAAGAATGTTATCATATGTACCAAAGTTCCGTAGGAACGAAATATTGGCCGCGTCAATTTGAATTGCAC
>JANOLM010000498.1:0-10855 GCA_031419815.1 Bacteroidia bacterium | reverse complement strand
ACCAGAGTTGGCGTCTTCGGATTCTTAATATCGATAACCTCCAATTGATTTATAAACCCTCTGCAAGAATTGCCACTGCGAAGTGTTACATAAGCATAGTCACCCTCCACTACAACCGGGTCACAACTTTGCACATGCGTGTAATGACTGAGAAGCACTGGTGCTTCGGGAATTTCCAGGCTATAAATATACATGCCTGACTGTGCGCCCATAAAGAGTTTTTGATTGTGAGGAAAAAGCGTCTCCACATCCCAGCCTACTGGTATTTCCTTTTTTACCTCAGGCCACTTACCATTTGCCAGGCTCAGTATGTCTAAATCGCTGCCATCGAGTGCATACAAATAATTTCCTGAAAGAGTAAATCGCGCCATGGAGCCACCAATGCCTTGTGTGTTGTTTTGAGTGGCACCCATTGATTTAATGCTAGAATAAGCACTTGATGCCAAGAATATTCCGCGTCCATCTTCAGCATGCATACCGCCCCAGCTTTGCATCTGTGTGTTGCAGGCACTTCGCTGAATAGTCACGTTTTCCTTCTTCACCCAATCAGTGACAACACCCTTCAATGGATCGGAATAAAAGCCAAAACTATTGTACGCATTGAATAGCCGTTCAATTCTGTTTACCTCTTTTATCTGATTTAAATTCGAGATATCAAAAACTATGAGGTCGATATAGCTGTCTGCGTAGAGCAGGTCATTTTGAATAGCGAGATCAAGGTTGCCTGGAATATTTAGAAACCCAACCGGATTTGGTGATGCAGGATTGCTATTGTCGATAAAGTGAATACCTTCTCCTATCTCATTAACAAAAATAAAATTTTCATAGAAGTATATCTTACCGGCTTTGTGGATTTCCTGAGGAGCCTTAAACCCTGCCGCAGCTTTGATCTCAGCCGAAGTAGAATAGACAGGCTCCAGGTACACAAATGTATTTTCAACTACGCAGGTGTCTTCGCATTGTTGAAAGCCAATGGCAAGGGTGATGATAAAGATTCGTGATGCCCATTTCATGTCTTTGTTGGTTAGGTTTCAGTAGATAGACACAGCCTTACCTATAAAGGTTGGAAGGCATCTGAAACTTACAGGGCCACCCGCTCCAACAACACACTTAACAGCAATAGAATGGAAATAAAAAGCAGTGCAAAAGCGTATGTCCTTAGCCTCTTTTGTAATTTAAGCTTAGCCGTTTGCATAATATAAATACCACTATTTAAAAATATACCTGAATCTGAAACCGATGTCCATTACCAGTGGGTTACTTGCCTGACCAGAAGTCGATTTTAAAACCGAGTTAACTGAATAACGCATGCTTGGCACAACAGAAATCCTGTATTGTCTGGCCACTTTATAACTTAATTCGGTACCCAACAAACCGGCCCAACTCACAGCACGATACGGAGATTTTTCACCTGTCCCTTGCGAAAAACGCTCGGCTGTTCCACTTTGATCTGTCAGTGTATTCCTAATAAAAAAATCCGCTGCCACTCCAGTATTCAACTGCCATCCGATTTTTCGGTCTACCAATAAATATCCAGTCTGTAAGGGCAAAGAAACAACTTCAATTGCGCTATTGATTTCATATGGGGTTGTTATAGTAACCCTAGTGCTTGCAAAATCGGCATATTCAGCTACAAAAACTTTGGATTGGTTGGCCGCTGAATAGGAAATATAGTTGGACGTATATCCAACACTTTGATTTATGTAATTGACCCCACTTTGCAATACCCATCGGCTAAATACTCGTTTGCTCATTGCAAAACCAGCTGAATAGGCTGAACCTACATTTGATGGATCGCTATAACCACTGCTGTTTAAGAGGGCGGCATTAGCCGAGTTGGGGGAATTGAATGATTGTGCTGCTGAACTATTGCCGGGATTATAACTTCCTGCTGAAAAACCCACTGAAGCCCACAAATCCTCAGAAGTTTGTTTCCTTTTCGAACTATTCATAAAGGCAGCCGGCATGGCTGGAAGTACCAATCTCGGCAACACTATTTTTCCATGAACAATGGCAGGAACTTCTTTTATTAAACTCAAAGATAACATTGATCCTGAGTATGGTTTTGAAAAATTACTAACCTTATTGGCGCTTATTTTTTCTGCAGGAAAAACCTGTGCTTCATTTTTCTGAGCCACAACAAGATCAATTATTAAATTGGGTTCACCAGACTTTCGTTTGATTTCCATCCGCGTCTTACTTTCTATTGAGTTGGTTGATTTTGCATCAATACCGACAATCTCATTATTTTTTCCCACTTCGTCCTTCCGATTACCATTTATTGAAGATGCCTCCTTCACTTTTTCTGTATTAGTTGAAAGCTGTTTATCATCCGTTACGGAATAATTAAATAAACCACCAAAAAAGAATACCAAAAAGACAGAGGCAGCAGCCAGCCATTTATAAAAAAGAACCTGCTTTTTCATGGAATTGCTCTCGCCCTTTACAATATCCAATTCAATGTTAGACCATGTTGAAGCAGACGGCTCTATCTCTGCTCCATCAAAGGCCTTCTTCCAACCATCTTCAAAATTTTGTTTACTTAAATCTTTCATAGCGTCCCTCCTCCTGCTTGAATTTTGCACGTAACAAATTTTTTGCCCGACTATATTGAGACTTAGAGGTTCCCTCGCTGATCGTTAACATTTCAGCAATTTCCTTATGTCCATATCCCTCAATTGCAAATAAATTAAAAACAATCCTGCAGCCATCCGGAAGTGATTGCACCATCGAGATCAATTCAGATAAATTAAAATCAGAAAGATTTACTCCCTCCTCTTCAGGAATCTGAAGGTCATTCACATCCACCATGGGCAGCATATAAAGTTTTTGACGATGGCTATTCAGCGCAGTATTAATTATGATCCTGGTAATCCATGTTTCTAGTTTTGCTTCTGATCGAAAGGAATGGATGTTCTTAAATATTTTTATAAACCCTTCCTGCAAAATATCTTCAGCCTCCTGAGTAGAATGAGCATAGCGCAAGCAAGTGGCCATCATTTTACGACAATAGCAGTTATACAAAGCTTTTTGCAAAGCCCTATCTCCCTTGGCACAGCCCCTGACAAGCTCTTGTTCGCTCAGCATTACTACTTCCTGGTGATTAGACACTCGTTAATGACAAAGAGTTGGAATAAAGATGTATGCTAAATATTTAGGTCAAAATCCCTTTGGGCAAACCCTTTTAATATTGGCACTACTACTACGCTGGCTACCTAGGCAGCATACTACTAGGCTAAAGCTTCGTAGTACCTAGTAATTTTTGATCCTATTCCTTAAGGAATTAATAGCCTGCATTACCATTGTGTAGCCCAAGCTACGTAGTACGCTGTAACTACGCCCAAATTAGAATACAAACTTCACACAAATAACGTTTAGTTTTGTAAGATGAAGTACACTCTTTTAGCCATTTTATTGCTTTATGGTCATTTTTTGGGTGCCCAAAAAAGGTTGTTATACATCGACAAGGTGTACGAACCACAAATCAAAACCGTACAGCTATTCCCCGACCTATCAATTGAATTTGATGACTTACAGGATGATCGGAGTAATTACTATGTGAAACTTATTCATTGTAATTACGATTGGACAAAATCAAGTTTACAAGACTTGGATTTCCTGAATGAATACAATGAGTTTACGATAAACGAGTACGCCATTTCAAATAATATCTATACCGCATTTGTTCATTATCGATTTCAAATTCCAATCGTTAAAATTCCAGGAAATTACCTACTCATCATTTATCGAGATGGAGACAAGGAGGATCTAATACTTTCCAAGCGGTTTTTCGTGGCTGATAATCAAATTACGTTGCAAAAAGATAATAGCATTTCGGGTGCCGGTACGCTTAGAACAAGCAATCAACAGCTAAATTTCCTTTTACATTATGGAAATATAGAAATACTTAATCCGTTAGAATCCGTGCATGTTGTGATTCGTCAAAATCAGAGATGGGACAATGCTAGAATGGACGTAAAGCCATCTTTTGTTCGCGAGGACAGAAATGAATTGGAGTTCCGGTTTTTTGATCAGGATAAACACTTCACTGCGGGAAATGAATATAGGTTTGTGGATTTTAGGTCATTAAATTTTCCGGGGCAAAACACAGGAAAGCTAGACCGCTCTGTAAAACCCTTTCAACTTACCGTACAAGTGGATAAGTCACGCACTAATCAGGCGTATGCACAATATCCGGATTTGAATGGTGGATACAAAATTGAAAACCAGGATAATGGAGACCCTGTCATTAGCGGAAATTATATTGAAACAATTTTTTCGCTTAGCGCACCAAAACCAGTGGAAGGAGATGTTTACATTATAGGAGCGTTCAACAATTGGATCCGTGATGAAGAAAATCGAATGACGTATAATTCAGGCAAAGGAGTTTATGAGTCTTCCCTCTTTCTGAAGCAAGGCTTCTATAATTATGAATATTCTGTTGAGAATTCCCAACTATCTCCCAACTACTTTGAGGGAAGTCATTTTGAAACTGAGAATATCTACGAAGTATTGGTGTATTACCGACCATTTCGGCCGAACGCAGATATTTTAGTTGGATATTTTGTGTTGCCTGTGAATCCGCGCTAAGCGTAACTCATCTCCTGACTGGAAATTTTTCTGATCGTATCAGCATTTGCCACATCCAACATTCCAAAACCCTTGTGTGAAAAATAGCCGAGGCCGTTCTCATACAAAAACTGTTGGACGGGCTGTGGAGCATACAACGTAAATGGGAAGGTATAGCCACGCACTTCATATTTTACATCCGAATCAAACAACGGATAAATGCGGGCAAATTTTTTGTGCGAAGTTTGAATCCTATTTATGTAATCTTTGTCGGGCACCAACTGAAATTTATAATACTGTGCCAGTTGCTCTGGAGTATACTTGCCACTTGATTCCATTCTTGCAATAGTAGAATCATAGAGTAAATCAGAGAACTCGTCACCCTCACTCTCAGGAGAAATAAAACGCTTGCCACGTTCATCGTTAAAAGAGGCTGGAATAAGTACGACTGGAGAGATGCAAAGGAACTTAACTGAATCGCTTATTGCAACGGCATCTTCTTTCTCATAAGATTCAGGCACCAATTGGAGATTACCAATCATCAGCTCTTTTTGTTCAAATAAAGTAGCCAGAAAGTAATCTAGAAATGTTTGATCAGAAGCAGCGAAGACCAGAGTAACCTTTGATGAATAAAAATGCAGGCCTTTTCTGCTGATCTTAATTTGGCCTTTTAAACCAGAAAAATTGTATTGGGTATACGATGCGAACTGCTTATTCGCACTAAGCATCAGCAGACCTTTGATGGTTTGCGCCAACAAGAATTGATGGTGAAAAGGCACATAAGCACCTCTATTGATTAGAGAAAAAACGATCCGGATTCTCACGCCCCAAAAAATTAAAGGGTTAACAGTAAAAGTCTAAAACCTCCGATTTAAAAAATGAACTTAGGATGGCTAAAGTACTAAAAATCAGGCAAGTTGACAGGCTTGAAGTAAGGAATATTTAAAATTGTGAGTTTTTATTTTGATACTGTGATACCTGCGAAAAAAAATCACTTAAAACTCTTAAATTTAATGGTTTCGTGCGTTAAGCGTTTCTAGCAAAGTGTCTTGATCCTCTGCCTAAACGTTGAACCGGAAGTGCATGATATCCCCGTCTTCTACTGTATAGTCCTTTCCTTCCACACCTAATTTTCCCGCATCGCGACAGCCTGCCTCCGTCTTGTATTTCTGATAATCCGCAAGCTTAATTACCTCTGCCCGGATAAAGCCCTTTTCAAAATCGGTATGGATTACACCGGCCGCCTGAGGAGCTTTCCAGCCACGGTGTATCGTCCAGGCACGTACCTCTTTTTCCCCAGCCGTGAAGTAGGTGATAAGGTTTAATAAAGTATATGCAGCTTTAATCAATTTGTTAAGTCCTGATTCCTTAAGGCCATACTCTTCTAAAAAAACCTGGCGATCAGTTTCATTATCTAACTCTGCAATCTGGGCTTCAATAGCCGCACATACCATCACAACATCTGCGCCTTCTTCCTTCACTAATTTCTTTAGAGCATCAACATGCTTATTGCCAGTGTGAATAGCCGCTTCATCAACATTGGCTACATAAATCACGGGCTTGTCGGTAAGCAACTGCAAATCTTCAATGGCCTTTTTATCATCAGCATCAGCTTGAACGGCTCTAGCATTTTTACCCGACAACAAAGCTTCCTGATAACGTTGTAGCACTGACAATTCCTTCTTGGCCTTTGCATCTCCACTTTTAGCAGTGCGTTCCACTTTACTGATCTTTTTTTCAATTGAATCCAAATCGCGCAATTGTAGTTCAGTATCTATAATTTCCTTATCAGAAACCGGATTTATTTTTCCATCTACGTGAATAATGTTGTCATTATCGAAACAACGAACTACATGGGCAATTGCATCAACTTCACGAATGTTGGCAAGAAATTGATTTCCTAGTCCTTCGCCTTTACTTGCCCCCTTTACTAATCCTGCGATGTCTACAAACTCAAAAGTAGTAGGCAAAACACGCTGGGGGTTTACCAAGCCTTCCAAAACTTTCAACCGTTCATCGGGCACAGAGATAACTCCAACATTCGGTTCAATGGTACAGAAAGGAAAGTTTGCCGCCTCCGCTTTATTATTAGACAAGGCATTGAATAAAGTTGATTTCCCAACATTTGGCAACCCTACAATTCCACATTTAAGACCCATAACTTGTATTCTGTTTAAAATAAGGCGCAAATATAATCGATCATTAAAAATGATTTATGATTATCCAGATTGATTTCAAGTATTTAAAAAAAGGATTGTTGCTAAAAAGAAAAAGCCTCCCAATTTTCATTAGAAGGCTCTTTCCGGTTTAGGTAGGTTAAAAAGTTAGTCCCATTTAAGTTCACCATCAACAGTAGTTACTTTGGCAGCTTCTTCAGTGTGTACTCCATTCTCTTCCCGTACATGGTCAAACTGGGTAAAATCCACAGTCGGCATTAGCTCGGTCTTCACATGATTTACGGTATTATTAAGCGCTTCCATGAATTTGTTAAAATCCTCCTTGTAAAGAAAGATTTTATGCTTTTCATAAGTAAACCCCTCATCATCTTTGTTATAGCGTTTTTTGCTTTCCGTGATGGTAAGGTAATAGTCGTTTGAGCGGGTAGACTTCACATCAAAAAAGTAGGTACGCTTACCTGCTTTTACCTTCTCTGAGAAAATCTCGTCTCTTCCATTATTCTTGTTCTCTTCCACAGCTCCAAGTGTTTAAGGTTAGGTTTGGGTTTTTTGGGTCGATCGAATATAGTAGTTTCAAAAATTATTGCAAACTAAGCCCACAATATTTCCGCTATTTACCGTTATTTTTAGGTGATTTCGGAAAAAATTGTCCCAATTAAGTGAGATCATGCCATTTTTTACAACTCTGTGAATACAAATTTTGATGAAATAAAGAAGTCCGGAAACCTGGAATTGCTGGCCAAACAATTGGTCGAAGGTTTTATTACAGGTCTTCACAAATCACCGTACCATGGATTCTCTGTAGAGTTTGCTGAGCATCGTTTGTACAACGAAGGGCAAAGCACACGTCACATCGATTGGAAAGTTTTTGCCCGAACAGACAGGTTGTACACAAAACAATACGAAGAGGAAACCAATTTGAGATGTCTGATCGCTATAGACATCTCTTCTTCCATGTATTATCCAGCTGACACAATAGCAAAATTAAAGTTCAGCATTTACTCAGCTTCTGCCCTTGCCTATCTTCTGCACAAGCAACGGGATGCCATTGGACTTTGCCTGTTTTCTGATAAAATAGAAGAATACACACAGATTAAATCCACCGCGGCACACCTCGAGAAGATTTTTTCCTTACTGGAGAATTCGATTGAACGAGGCAGTCGCGAACTGAAATCTACGCGTGTCGCCAGTGTTCTTCATGAAGTAGCCGAAAAAACGCACAAGCGTTCTTTAGTAGTGATCTTCAGTGATATGTTTGAAGGTGAGAATGCAGATGAAATTTTCAAAGCCCTTCAGCATTTAAAGCACAATAAACATGAGGTACTATTATTCCATGTGAGTGACCATGACACTGAATTGGCCTTTAATTTTGACGAGAAGCCTTACGAATTTATCGACTTGGAGAGTGGGGATCGTTTAAAACTTAATCCTGCGGAAATCCGTGATCGTTATACCGTTCAATTAAAAGATTTTCACAAAGAACTTCAACTTAAGTGCAATCAACTGAAGATTGATTTCATCTCTGCAAATACACAGACGGACTACTATACCGTGCTTCAGTCCTATTTGATCAAACGATCAAAGATGAGATAAGCTAGGACTTGGGAATTAGGGCTTTGGTATTGGGGCTTAGGACTTAGAAGCATTCAAGTAGTCTGACAACTCTAGCACAAGTCCAGAACCTGAGTCCTAATTCCTAAGCCCAAAATTTACGCTTGCAATTGCTCATTGTGCAGCCATGCTTTCTTAGCCGATAAGACTTCCTTAATCTCTACATAATCAGGATCAGGAACACAACAATCCACCGGACATACGGCAGCACATTGTGGCTCTTCGTGAAAGCCCGTGCATTCGGTACACTTTCCAGAAACGATATAATAAAATTCGTTCGATACAGGCTGTTGCGCAGACTTAGCGTCTACTTTTGAGCCATCCATTTCTACCTCAGTCAACGTAGTGCCACCAGCCCAGTTCCACTCCCGGCCACCTTCATAAATAGCTGTATTGGGGCATTCTGGCTCACACGCTCCACAATTAATGCACTCGTCTGTTATCTTTATCGCCATGCTATACTATTTTCCGCTTTCGGACGTAATTTTGGGTGCAAAAATAAGGCACAAAAGCCTGCCATCAAAACAGAGATAGCCAATCAAAAGTTTAGAGCATTCATGAATTTAACCAAACGAATTGACGCATTTATTAAACTAGGTGAGAAAATCAATCAAGTATCTCACGCTGAACTTCATGAAATCCTTGAAAATGTAAAGAACCAAAACCCGTGGTTTACCGAAGATAACGTAAAACTGTCGCTAACAGGAATAGCAAAGTTTCTTACCGAAACCAACCTTGAGAAATGGACTTCCTCTTATGAATTAAATCCCAAAGAGGTAAAAAAAATAGGCGTTGCCATGGCTGGAAATATTCCTTTGGCTGGCTTTCATGATTTTTTGAGCATTCTGATTTCCGGACATCAACTGATTGCAAAACTTAGCTCACAAGATTCAATTTTGATAAAATGGCTTACCAACATCCTCATTTCTATCGAGCCAGAGTTTTCTTCTTCCATCATTTTTCAAGAAAGATTAAATCATGTTGACGCTATGATTGCTACCGGTAGCGACAACACCGCCCGCTATTTTGAATACTACTTTAGAAAAGTCCCGCATATTATTCGGAAAAACAGATCTTCTTGTGGCATAATCCTGGGTGAGGAATCGGGGGAAGAATTAAAAGTTTTGGGCCAAGATGTGTTTACCTATTTCGGCTTGGGATGCCGTAATGTTTCCAAACTTTATGTGCCCGAAGGTTACAACTTTATAGGAATGCTAGATAGCTGGTCATCGTATCAGAATATCATCCATCACCATAAATATTGTAATAATTATGATTACCAAAAATCAATATTACTGGTAAATGGCAATACGTTTCTGGATACTGGTTATGTGCTTGTCACAGAAAATGAGGCGCTGGTCTCCCCTATATCAACCATTTATTATGAGACCTATACGAATCAGACTGACCTGTCTCAAAAATTAGATAGACATCGTGAAAAGCTACAGTGCCTGGTCTCGGCCAATGCCTGGTACAAGGAAAGTGTTTCCTTTGGAAAAGCTCAACTGCCAGACGTTTGGGAGTATGCCGATCATGTCGACACGTTAGCTTTTCTGGAATTTGGAAACAGTTGATTGTTATCAGGTGGGTTCTAACAGGTGGGTTCTAAAAATTCAATTGATTCCTTTAATCACCTCATTCCTGTTTCCCCCCATGCGAAGAGCGTGGCAGGCGAAGGGAAATGATAAGCGGAAATTGAATTTTTATAAGTCCCCATCAGTTAATCGTCTTGTACTGAATACTTTTAACGACTACTTACCGCGCATAATTTCAACCCAGCCTGTCAAAGCCTCGCTAGTTAAACTAAGCCTATAGAAGTAAACACCATCGGCAATTTCTCCACCACCCCAATCATTTTGATAATCGCCTGATGCATAAACTTCCTTTCCCCAACGATTGGTAATAACCAAATTTGCATCTGATGGAAGGTTACGAATAAAGAAGACATCATTAACCCCATCACCATTCGGTGTAAAAATATTGGGCACAGAAATATTTGTATCAACGTTGAGCGTAAAGAGATACTCTTTTACACAACCCAGCGCATCGCGAAGTAACAATTGATAATCGCCAGCGAAAAGATTTTTTATGCCCAATTCAATTTTTAGATTTTGTGGATTGCGGCTCGCAGCTGTCCAATCCAAAATAAAACTCTGAATGGGGAAAAGAGGCTGCATCAATTCAAGACGAACTTCGTAAGGCTCTTGTTGACTTTCCTTTACACCCACCAAAATGGAGCCCGTTGCAAGGTCAGGCAAAGAGATCGCACGATTGACATACAATGTATCCAATGCCTGATCGGGGCCAAGGATGCTGAAAATTTTAAAGGCAGAAGAAATTGGCGAAGTGCAACCGGTCGCTGCCGATTGATCTTGCATAATCCTAATTTGATAATCCCCCTTATCCAGTCCAGTTAGTGGTACATTTCCTAAAGCCTGTAGCGTAGTAATTATTCCACTCTTGGCAACCAAGCCTTGCTTTACAATTTCATAATTGAA
>JANOLM010000497.1:0-3288 GCA_031419815.1 Bacteroidia bacterium | reverse complement strand
TCTAAGTATGCGCACCGTGGCAGTGCAGAAAATTTGTTGGGTAAAAATCCTGAGTTTAGTTTGTTGGATTCACTCTCCACACAAAACAGAGTTAGTGCCCAAACACCACCAACCTTTTTAGTGCACTCGACAGACGACAATGCTGTGCCACCCGAAAATAGCGTGATGTTTTACGAGGCGCTACGCAAAGAAAGTATTCCATCATCACTCCATATATATGATCATGGCGGACACGGCTATGGCATGGCACCCAAGGATAAGGTTTTAAATACGTGGCCTTTGCTTAGTATAAAGTGGTTGGAGAGACAAGGGTATCGCATAAAAAATAGATAGTATGCTTGCTAAACTAGATGCTTTAAAAAAGTATGAAGATGTAGGGTTGTTTATTTTAAGAATGACTGTCGCTTTGCTGTTAGCCGTGCGGCAAGGCTGGCCAACATTTCTTCAATTTCTGGAGGGCTCGACAGAGTTCCCCGATCCGCTTCACATAGGCGCACGTGCAACCATGGGTATGATGGTTTTCACAGAGTTATTTTGTGCTGTAGCCGTTTCTATTGGAGTGCTGACCAGGCTGTTTTGCATTCCTGTTATTATAGGGTTTACTGTGGCGATATTCGTGCATCATTTATCTGATCCATTATCTTACAAGGAATTGCCTATTTTATATTGGGGTGGTTTTCTGGCAATTTTATTCCTGGGGCCAGGAAAGTATTCGGTAGATTATTTTTTGCTTAAGAAGCAAAACTAAGAACTCTCAAGTATTTTCACCTGCCTACCAGCACGGCAAGCACTAAGTTCGCAAATATCCCTTTTGAAATTCATTTGCTTTTGCGTCTTCGCGACTTTGCGTGAAATTTTAAATTACTCTTTCTCTAAAAATGGATATCGATAATCAGTTGGCGTAACAAACGTTTCTTTAATCGTCCGCAAAGAAACCCAACGTAAGAGATTCACTTTCGCACCTGCTTTGTCATTTGTGCCAGATCCTCGCGCTCCACCAAAAGGCTGTTGACCCACTACTGCGCCAGTTGGTTTGTCGTTGATGTAAAAATTACCTGCTGAGTTAACAAGTTTTTTGGTGGCCATTTCAATGGCATAGCGATCTTGGGCGATGATAGAACCCGTTAAAGCATACGGTGAAGTCTGATCCACAAGTTCAAGTGTTTGTTCAAAATTTTCAGCATGATAAACATAGATGGTCATCACTGGGCCAAAAATTTCTTCACACATAGTTAGTGAGGAGCCATCTTTCGTTAGAATTACAGTGGGCTCAATGAAGTAACCTTTTGATTTATCATACTTGCCTCCTGCAATGATTTCATTCATTGGGTTTTGCCGCGCCTTCTCAATGTAGCCCGTGATGGAGTCAAATGCTTTTTCATCAATCACTGCATTTACGAAGTTGGCAAAATCTTCCGTTGGCCCCATCTTCATGCTCTTTAAATCCTCCAGCAGATATTTTTTTACATCGTCCCAAAGATTGGAAGGAACATAGCAACGTGATGCGGCTGAACATTTTTGTCCCTGGTATTCAAATGCACCACGGGCGATAGCAGTAGAAACGTGTTTAGCGTTCGCACTCTTGTGTACCATGATATAATCCTTGCCTCCAGTTTCGCCAACAATGCGAGGGTACGAGCGGTACTTCTGTATATTATTTCCGATAGTCTTCCACATTCCTTGAAACACTCCTGTGCTTCCTGTAAAGTGAATCCCTGCAAAGTCGCGATGATTGAAGATCACATCGCCAGCATCAGGGCCGCTTACATAGACCAGGTTGATAACTCCATCCGGCAAACCGGCTTCTTTTAAAATTTCCATGATCACATTGGCAGCATAGATCTGCGTGTTGGCAGGTTTCCATACTACTGTGTTGCCCATGAGCGCTGCGCTGGTTGGCAAGTTTCCCGCAATGGCAGTAAAATTGAAAGGAGTTAGTGCAAATACAAATCCCTCCAGCGGACGATATTCAATTCTGTTCCAGACACCGGGAGATGATTCTGGTTGATCGCGATAGATTTCTCCCATGAAGTGTACATTAAACCGCAAGAAGTCGATCAGTTCACAAGCAGCATCTATCTCCGCCTGAAAAGCATTTTTGCTTTGCCCCAACATGGTGGCGGCATTCATTTTATACCGATACGGTCCTGCCAATAAATCAGCAGCCTTTAAAAATATACTTGCGCGATATTCCCAACTTAAGTTACTCCAAAGTTCTTTTGCAGCTAAGGCTGCGTTGATGGCCTGTTCCACATGGCTTTTGTCGCCCAAATGAAAATGACCCAGGATATGTTTATGATCGTGTGGAGGCGAGAGTGGTTTTTTGTTTTCAGAGCGAACTTCCTCTGCCCCGATATACATTGGAATGTCAATTACTTTTGAACGTGCTTCTTCCAGGGCTTTCTTTAATGCTACCCTTTCTTTAGACCCCGGAGCATAGGATAAAACTGGTTCATTTTTAGGAAGGGGTATAGCGAAAAATCCGTTGGACATAGTGGTTTGTAATTAAGTCAGAAAATGAAGGAGCAAATTTAAGTTGATTTAGGAAGTATGCCACAGATTCTCTGATTTAATCTGAGAATCTGTGGCTGTTGAGTTAAATGATACTTTTCAATTCCACCAAATCATGAATTTCATAATTCACTTTTTCCTGGTGTGCTAATTTATTGGGGTTAAAGAACACTGTGTCGATCGAAGCGTTTCGTGCCCCTGCAATATCGGTGAGTAAGTTATCTCCAATCATTATAGCATCGCTTGCGCGGAAACCATTTTCGGCCAGTGCAAATTCAAAGATTTCTTTCGCGGGTTTTTTATGACCTGCACGTGCGGAAGTGACAACACTTTGAAAATAATGCATAATGCCCGAGGAGGCCAGCTTAGTGGATTGAATTTCTTCAAACCCATTGGTAATAATGTGTAGAGGATATTTCGTTGTCAGGTGCTCCAATATCTCAAGAGCATTAGGCATCAGTGCTCCCTTTTTTGGTGACTCAGAAACGTAATCATTTGACAAAGTCAATGAGAGGTCGTAATCATCAATCCCCATTGCAAGAAATATTTTGTGAAACCGTTCGTAACGAATAACGTCACGATGGATTTTGCCTGTATCATATTGGTCCCACAGATGAGTATTGATTTCAACAAAGGTTTTCAGGAAATTAGAAAAAGAGTTGGGACCTTTTTCGTGTAGCCTATGATGATGAAAAAGTTCCTGGAGGGTTTCGGCTGAATTGGTTTCGTAATCCCACAAGGTGTGGTCCAAATCAAAAAATACACATTTGTAAACAG
>JANOLM010000496.1:0-2530 GCA_031419815.1 Bacteroidia bacterium | reverse complement strand
ATTCACATGGGGTGAATCGGTTCATAAAATTTATTGGTTATGTCAAAGACGGTCACATCCAACCGAACCACGATGCGATTTGTAAACATAGAGTGGGCAGCATTGAACAATGGGATGGTCAATCTGGACCAGGCCCCATCAATGCATTGACATCTACCGATCGAGCTATGGAGTTGGCATCCAAGAATGGAATAGGATGTGTAACACTCGCCAATACTAATCACTGGATGCGTGGAGGCACTTATGGATGGCAAGCAGCCAAAAAAGGTTTTGTGTTTATTGGGTGGAGCAACACTATTGCCAACATGCCTGCGTGGGGCGCTGTTGATAGCCGGCTCGGAAATAATCCGCTGGTGATTGCCGTGCCCCATCAAAACGAAGCGATTGTGCTGGACATGGCCATGTCTCAATATTCGTATGGTGCAATGGAAGTAGCGCAATTGAAAAACGAAAAACTTTGGGTGCCCGGGGGATATGATGAGTTTGGAAAGTTGTCATACGATCCCGCAGCCATCAAAAAATCGTGGCGCGCCTTGCCCATTGGCTATTGGAAAGGTGCAGGACTTTCATTGTTGCTGGATATTTTAGCTACGCTACTTTCAGGCGGACTTTCAGTTGCAGAAATTTCCAAAGACAACATTGAATCAAAACTTTCGCAGGTCTTTATTGCGATTGACATTTCAAAGCTTCACAATTTTAAAAGCATTGCTTCCGCGATTGATCAGATACTGGAAGACTACAAACAATCTGTTCCTGAAAAGGAAGGCAAAAATATTCGCTACCCCGGAGAAAACATTTTGAAAATCAGAACTGAAAATTTAGCACAGGGCATTCCCGTGTATAAGAGTACGTGGGAGGAGATACAGAAATTGTAGAAGTCAAACGATAAATCAGCCACAGATTCACAGAAAGTAAATCAGTGAATCTGTGGCATTACTCTAGCTTTTTGGCACTGTCGTTTTCCCCACCATCTGAGTCGTTTCCCCAACTTAGTTGGCTCTGTCTTATACTTTAGTTATTTTTATTAAGATCAACAAGTTCAATCTTAATCGAAGACTAGTTATGATAAGCAGTTACTTCAAAATAGCGTTGCGCTATTTGGCCAAGAGTAAAATCTATTCTTTCATCAACATGGCGGGACTCAGTCTTGGCCTTGCTTGTGTCATGCTCATAATACTTTACACAAAGGATGAATTGAGCTTTGATGGGTTTCATAATAATGTTAATTCCATTTATCAGGTAACTATAGACGTTAGATTTACAGATGGAAGTTCTATGGATAAGTTCGGAGGCACAAGCACTATCCTTGCCCCTACTGTAAAGACCAATTTACCTGAAATTGAATCTTATATACGACTGAGTAAAACATTTTGGGACATTAAACTAGGCGATGAAGTGCAGAGTCAATCTGTGATACAGACGGATACCAATTTTTTCACGATGTTAACTTTCCCACTTCTTCAAGGAAATAGCAAGACAGCATTGCGGTTACCGAGCAGTGTTGTGATTTCGGAAGATGTCGCGATTAAACACTTTGGTACCGTAGATGCACTTAACAAAACACTCATGTTTGAAAGGGACGGTGTATTTAAACCTTATATCGTAACTGGTGTGGCTAAACGCTGTCCTCAAAATTCATCCATACAATTTGAAGTGGTGTTGCCACTCAATTTATCAATCGAGGAAGAACAAAGAATCGATAATTGGGCAAGTGCAGATGTGAATACCTTGCTAAGGCTCTCAAAAGGGAGTGATGCAAAAGCTGTTGCAACGAAAATGCAAGAGCTATTTGAACGGGAATCAAAAGAGGCGTTTGAACCAGTTCGGAAATCTGGCTTTACACAAACGTTTAATCATCAACTCCAACCCTTTACTGATATTCATCTTAGTCAGGAATTCACGGCAGAGAACGGTTTTGTGAATGGGAGCGATCCAATCTACTCGTATATTCTTTCAGGTATTGCCTTATTCATATTGGCCATAGCATGTATCAACTTTGTCAATCTCACCATTGCCCAATCCGTTAAAAGAGCCAAGGAAATTGGGATTAGAAAAGTTATTGGGAGTGGCCGTCAGCAACTTATTGGACAATTTTTGGGGGAATCGTTTCTGCTTTGTTGCATCTCCTTTGTTGGTGCTTTGTTAATTGCGCAACTCATGCTCCCGTTATTCAATGAAATGACCAACAAGGCTCTATCTCTTTCCTACTTAATGGATAGTGATTTGTTGGTAGGATATTTTTTTCTCTTCTTAACCACAGCAATGTTGGCTGGATTTTATCCAGCAATTGTACTGTCTGGTTATAGCCCTGTGCAAACATTGTATAACCAATTCCGGTTGACCGGCAAAAACTATCTTCAAAAAGGACTGATCGTATTTCAATTTGCCCTGGCCACGGTAATGATCATTGCCACGCTCACCATCTATCTTCAATTTGATTACCTCACCACAAAAGACCTGGGGTTTGAGCCAGACAATGTGGTAGAAGTGAAGAAGCGCAACCTTACTCCTCAGGAATCAAAATTGTTTG
>JANOLM010000495.1:0-5798 GCA_031419815.1 Bacteroidia bacterium | reverse complement strand
GCAAACACTTGTTGTTTCTGCCGTTGCAGATGACAGCGGGAAAGGTGCCTTCTATGTTTATCACAAATCCCCTTTAGACGAATGGAGTAACTCCATCCCCTACCAGAAAGTGAGCAACCCCGACCCTGCTTTCGGTTTCTTCAGTATTGGGGGTATTCAACTTCGCGGAAACGTAATAGCCTGCGGCAAGATTCCATTAAGCGGTGGACCAGGTGTGATTTACATGTTTGAAGATCTTTCAGGCAACTTTACTAATTTCCAACTCACTGGCAGATTGAATGAGCCCGCTGCATTTTCAGGAGGTTATGGTCCCTACTTTCAATTTACCGATGACGGAGTATTTAAATATCTTCCCGGCAAAATCCTGTATTACCAGTCTCCCCTGTCCGGATCATGGTTAACCGCAAATCCTACTTGCGAATTTCCAATAGGACTGATCGATGGATTATCAATTAATAATGGATATGTCAACTACGTTGCAAGTAGCGGAAAACTATACCTCTCCAGTAGAATGCAGGATGGATCAGGTCGAATAACTGTTTTACGAAAAGTAGGAAGTGATTGGTGCAATGGGATAACAAAAGAAGTTATTTATTCTGAACCTGCTCCGCTGCCCGGAGGCGAATCATTGTTTGTGCGATCACTTTCCATATATAATGATTTCGAGATCGTAGCTAGCTGGATGTCACTACCGGAAAGCCTAACCGCAGTTGGTGTATCCACATTTTCATTTGATGCAGGAAATAACAAATGGAATAAAACTCAAACCATCACAAGAAAAAATGCAGAATCGAATAAAGCTAACTTTGGTCGCGCTCTCTACCAGACAGGTGACTATCTTTTTTCTGCTGCCTACAAAGAAAGAAATCTCTCTGCCAGCGAGACAGGTTCCGTTTATATCTTCAAAAAGCAAAACGGTGCGTGGAGTAAAATCAAAAAACTTACAATTGCACCTTCCACTTCCAATGACGTTCGTTTTGGCAGCACCATTACCGGGTATGGAGATTATGTTGCTATCTCAGCCTTTATCTATACACCTTCAAGAATAGAAGTATATAAGGGGAATATGGGTGATTTCTCATCCCCTACTCTGTGGCAATCATTGCCTATTCCGTCAGGGCTCGCTATCGACAGCTATGGAAATATGGCCATGAATGAGGACTGGCTTATTGCAACAGTTCTTTCAAACCCATCGTCAGGACCTGCGAACAAGTTATTGTTTTATAAGAAAGGAGCTGGTGATCAATGGGGCTACCACCATGAGATGACGGTTGGATTTGCCAGTATAATTACCAAAGCTCCGCCCCATGTCAGCATTGAAAATAACACTCTTGTAGCAAGTGATGGCAACAGCAAAGTGCTGGTGATAACGTTCAATCCTGATACACAGCAATGGAGTACAAGTGCTACGCTTACCGCATCTGATCCTGACAAAGATCCTTTCTTTGGATCATTCTACTTTGACGGCTCTTACTTTGGCGCTTCTGTCAAAATCAAAGACGATAAGATATTTGTTGGCGCACCGGCTAAAAATTTTAACACTACAAACGATGTGGGAGCCATCTATGTGTATACGCATAACCCAGGCACCAACTGGACATCACAGATAGAAACCAATAAACTGTTACCCGTTAATAAAATTGGCAACACCTACTTTGGCTCCTCATTGGACGTCCTTAAAAATACATTGGTAACAGGTGCAGGCAGCACGTCAGTTCCCGGTAAAGCTTTTGTGATCCAGGCGAAAGATTATTTTTGGAACACTACGGTTCCACTGCTCGAGCTTACAGGAGACACATTTGTCCTCGACTATTATGGGATAGATGTAGCGCTTAGTGAAGATGATTTTTTCATTGGTGCATCCATCGAAAATAACTCTTCAGGACTTTCAGCGGGAGCGGTTTACGTAACAGCCAGTCCACCGCTAATTACACTTGAACCGCCAGTTTGCGATTCTATACTGCCATTTGATCTGGTGGGATATCCTTTCAATGGAACGTGGAGTGGCCCTGGTATTACAGATGCTCAAAAAGGAACATTCAACCCAAAGATGGCCGGCCTTGGAACTATCGAGTTAACTTACCAGACTCCGAATTGTTTTTATAAAAGTAAACTTCTGATAACGGTTGTGCTCGCACCAGTAGCAACAATAGAAGGATCCCAAAACGAAATTTTATGCAGCGCGGGCAAAACAACAGTGACGCTCGCTGTTGCAGAACAGACAGGAGCTAGCTATCAATGGTATTATCGAAAGACAGAAGCAGATCCTTATCTACTTACTTCAACTACCACAAGAACCAAACCTGTTAGTAATACGGAGATGGGACAGTATCAGGTAAGCGTGTCAAGGCAAGGATGCTCTATCTTTAATAATTTTACGGTTACAAAAGAGATGTTGTCGGTTCAGATTTCTCCTATCGAGAAATTCTGTAGTCCAACGGCATCAAGTATCTCTTTACAAGCTAATTACTCAGGAGGAACCTGGCAAATACTTGGTAACTATTCGCAAACTATAATCAATCAGACAGCAAGCACTATTACAGTATCCAGCCTTCCGGATGGACAATATAATATGTCGTACGTATACACTTCTCCAGCACAGTGTACATATTCAGACCAGGAATTTTTTACCATAGATCGCATTGAACCAATAACTGTTGAGAGCACACAAACAGCGCCCTGTAATGGAAGATATTTTCTTACCCTCCAACAGAAAACATCAGCGATCATCGCTACTTATTCCTGGCTTTATAAAACAGAAAATAGCGGATCTGTTACTACTCTTAGCGCTACCACCAAGACTCTTGATATAAATCGAAGCGGTTATTACTGGGCAAAGGCTACGGAGGGCTTATGCTCGGTTGAGAGCGAAATCAAGTACTACGTGTATAAAAAGGTGAATGCAGATTCAGTTTTTGTTCCCAACGTTTTCACACCCAATGGAGATGACACCAACGAGCAGTTCCATGTTTCAACCGATGGTGATTTCGCAATTCGGCTTACTGTAATAAATAGAAATGGACGAGAAATATTTAGCGGTGATGGCAACAAAGGATGGGATGGTGGTGATTTTGCCTCGGGGGTTTATTTCTGGACTGTCTCGTTCCTGGATTGTAAAAGCAATTCACGTTTTCAAAAAGGTTTTGTCCAGTTAATAAGATAAGATAGGCTGAGCTTGAAGGCTATCCATTAACAATTGGTGCTACTCTGGATCCTATTAGTTCAATTGCTTGTAAAAGTTTTGCGTGCGATAAGCCAGCATTGTCCATTTGAAAAGCAACTCTGGAAATACCACCGAGTGAATCGCTATGCCGAATAATTTTCCTGGCCACCTCTTCCGGACTGCCAACCAGGAAGGCTCCTGATGGACCTCTTTGTGCATCAAAACCTGCACGCGTAACGGGGGGCCAACCTCTCTCCTTTCCAATCCGCGTAAACGTTTCTGCATAGCCTGGATAGTAATCATCAATAGCTTCCTGTGTCGTGTTTGCAACATAGCCCAAAGAGTGCAAGCCTACTTTCAATATTTCTGGAGGATGGCCTGCTTCTTTGCCGGCTTGCCGATAGAGGTCTACCAATGGACGAAAGCGATGCGTTTCACCTCCAATAATGGCAATCATTAGTGGCAGCCCAAGAACACCAGCACGAATGAACGACTCTGGTGTGCCCCCAACACCCAACCAAATAGGCAATTGATTTTGCAACGGCCGCGGATAAATTGCCTGGTTTCTGAGCGTGGGTCTAAATTTACCAGACCAACTAACTACTTCATTCTTACGGATGGCAAGCAAGAGCTCCAACTTTTCAGAAAACAGTTCATCATAATCCTGAAGGTTCAAACCAAACAGCGGAAATGATTCTATGAATGAACCCCGGCCAACCACCATTTCTGCACGACCCTGCGAAACCAGATCAAGGGTAGCAAAGTTTTGAAATACTCTTACCGGGTCGGCTGCACTCAGCACGGTTACAGCGCTGGTCAGTCGAATGCGCTTGGTGCGGGCTGCGGCTGCCGCGAGTATAATAGTTGGTGCCGAATCAAGAAACTCCTTGCGGTGATGCTCCCCAATTCCAAAAACATCAAGGCCCGCCTCATCGGCCTTTTCAATTCGCTCCAGCAATTCCTGAATCACTTGCACACTGTGGGCTGCCTTGCCAGTGCCATCACTCGCCATGTTTGAAGCGAAGCTATCAATTCCGATTTCCATAATATTTATCTAAAAAGAAAACCCCATGCTCATGTCGTCATGCCTTTATTTCATTTTGGCAGATGAATGTTCTCTTCACCAACACACTGCTACTATTCATTAAATCAATTGCATATAAAGATATGACAATGAGGTTCTTGAGCATGGTAATTATACTTTATGGGAGTGTGAAATTTATATAAGAATGTGGAAGAATGCCTGGTAATTCGAAGATAAAATTAACCATAAAAGTGAAATTAGTGAGGTTAGGTAGTGGATGAACACGAAACTGTGTAGGAAGATTTAACCATGACCTGCCAAAGGTGTTTTGTGTTTTGCCCTTGATTTGAATCCTCATTGCTGGCTTAAATTATCCTGGCAGTTAGGGTAGTTATGCCACTCCCCTTTCTTTGGTGTGCTCTTTGTTAACTTCTGCGTTAGTACAACTAAACATAAACAATGAATACTATGAAAACGCTTGTGTTAAAGCTGTCGTTGTTTTTCCTGATGCTTGGAGGGATAGCGGTATTTGGACAGAGGAGTCAATCGGAAGTGCCGGGCGATAATTTCAGTTTGGAGGGTGCGCTTGAACTATTTAAAAAGTCAGCCTCACCAGAAGAGTTTGAACGACTGCTCAACTCTGCCACTGCGAAAGTGAATAACCTCGACCTTAACGGTGATGGTGATATTGATTACATCAAAGTAATCGACCGGAACGAGGGCAATGTGCACGCCTTTATTCTTCGGGCAATTGTATCCGAAACAGAAAGTCAGGATGTAGCTGTTATTGAGTTGGAAAAATTATCCAATGGCAAAGCTATTCTACAGATTACTGGCGATGCGGATGTCTATGGTATTGAAACGATCATAGAACCAACGGAAGAAGTGAGAATCAATGCTGGCACTAGCACGGCACGTACGGTTGTTAATGTTTGGGCATGGCCATCAGTTCAATACGTCTATAGTCCCTATTATTCTTCCGCATGGATCTCACCGTGGGGATGGAGTATGCGACCCGTATGGTGGCATACCTGGAGACCAGTAGATTATTATGTATACAATCCATGGTGGGAATCGTATCAGCCTTACTACTCTGTATGCAATACTCACAGGGTGGTGTATGCACAACAGATTTACCGGCCTTACAGAACTACATCAATAGTTGTTTATAACAGGCATAGCACACAGATTGCACACTACAGATCAACACGCAATGATAATGATGACCATCACAGGGGACGAGATGCGTATGATGATGACAATGGACGAGGCAGGTCTGATGATAGTCGATCTAATGGTCGCCAAAACAACAGCTCGTATGGCAACGATACAAATGGAAGACAACGGTCGGTTTCCGGTCAGAATGAAAACTCGCGATCATCGGCCAATGATTGGAGTCAAATTCAGCGACAGGAGAACTCTAATAAAAGATCTTCAATAAACCGGGAGATGCCTTCTTCTGGAAATAGGTCTAACTCTGATTTTCAAAGTTTGCCAAATACCCCGCAGCGAAATTCACGATCATCAGCCAATGACTGGAGTCAGGTTCAGCGCCAGGAGAACTCTAATAAAAGATCTTCAATAAACCGGGAGATGCCTTCTTCTGGAAAT
>JANOLM010000494.1:0-13683 GCA_031419815.1 Bacteroidia bacterium | reverse complement strand
CTATAGCAACGGATTTTAATCCGTTGCCAAAAATGATATTCTATTGGAGTGCCATCGGCACGATTCATTTTATAAGTGAGTCTTGACATGGTTCGAGCCTACGGCTCTTAATTTTTATCCAGCAGCTTAAATCAACGGATTAAAATCCGTTGTTACAGTAGCTGCCGAGCCTACGGCTCTGAAAATATCAGCCTAATCCTTAAGTTAACGACTATAGTGTTGTCACAGACCAAGGAATGCAATTTCGGGATGCACCCTCTTTGAAATGATGTTACCTGCCTTGCAAAAATCTGTTTATATTTCGGGATGTTAAAAATGAACTTTTTAAAGTGGCGTACCGATTCGGCTTTGAGGAAAAACAAAAGCTTACGGGCGAGTTTACCCTACAAGCAAGCCAAAAATTTCGGGATTATTTTTAGCGTAGAAGACAAACAAAAACATCTTGACATTAAAGAGTTCATCAGCCATTTGGAGACGGATGGAAAACAAGTAAAGGTTCTTGAGTTTCTACCGAAAAAGAAAGAGAACTACGAATTCCTATTTGATTTTTTTACCATCGAAGAGCTATCGTTTTGGGGAACTATAAATTCTCAACCTGCGGAGAAATTTTCAGAAACACCTTTTGACTATCTATTTTATGTGGACAATAAATCGAACCCACTTGTGCTAAACTTACTGGCCCGCTGCAAGGCTCGCTGCAGGGTTGGAAAATTTTCAGAAATTGAAAGTCCTTTCTTTGAGCTTATGATTGAAAGTAAAGGCACAACAAAAGGCCTTCTTGATAACATGTATAAGTACACCAAACAATTAAAATAAAAATCTAATGAAAAAACTCTATGGCACCGGTGTAGCCTTAGTCACTCCTTTTGATGAAGATAAGCAAGTTGATTTTAGAGGCCTTAAAAAATTATTAGCACACACAGCCAAAGGGGTTGATTATTATGTTGTGATGGGCACAACTGGCGAATCCGCAACGATAAACAAAGAGGAGAAAAAGAAAGTATTGTCTTTTGTAAAAGAAAATAACTCAAAAAAGTTGCCCATCGTTTACGGAATTGGTGGAAACAATACGCAGGAGATTATTGAGGCCGTAAAAGAAACTGATTTAAGGGGCGTAGATGCAATTTTGTCGGTTAGCCCTTACTACAATAAACCTTCTCAGGAAGGGATCTTCAGACATTTTAAAGCAATAGCAGATGAAAGCCCGGTTCCCATTATACTTTATAATGTACCAGGAAGAACGGCTTCCAACTTAACATCAGAAACGACTTTGAGATTAGCCAAGCACCCCAATATCATTGGCATTAAAGAAGCCTCAGGTAATCTGGAACAGTGTATGAAAATCGTAAAAGAAAAGCCGAAAGGCTTCATGCTGATTAGCGGAGATGATATGCTCACCATACCCCTTTATTCAATTGGCGCAGTTGGGGTAATTTCTGTTTTGGCAAATGCATTTCCGGTGATCTTTAAAAAGATAAAAGAGTTTTCATTTTCTGGAAACTTTTCCAAAGCATCCGCTGAGCAATTCAAACTGTTAGAAATCAACGGCCCAATGTATGAAGAGGGTAATCCTGTTGGTGTGAAACATGTGCTCAAGCGAATGAACATTTGTAGGAACATTGTGAGACTTCCACTCGTGTCTGCTTCAGAAAGTCTTCAGAAAAAAATTGATAGGATCAATGCATGGATAAAATAAAAAAGGAGCACCTGAGGCACTCCTTTTTTATTGAGTTCGGTCGCTTTATTGAGGCTCTTTATTCTTCAAATCCTGAACTTCAGCACGGATTGCCTGAGCGATATTTTTGAGGTCTTGCATGCCTTTACGCACACGAGTACCCGCTGCGCTGTTGGCTTTGTTATAAAACTTGTCTGCATCAAGTTCGATGGCAGCAATCAGGGTTTTAAGCTCTTCAAATTTTTTCATTGTTATAAGATGTTTAGATTAAAAATTCTTATTCTAATGCTAAATTAAAGAAAAACGTTTAAAAACAAGGCCAAAACCCATTTTTTTACATTCCCTTTGTAACAGAAACCAATTCTTCCTTGCGATAAAACCCACTATCCAGCTTTGTTTTTAGGGCTGAAAAAGCTGTCAAAGTCTGCTCCACATCGGCCAAAGTATGAGCCGCAGTTGGAATGATCCGAAACATGATAATGTCCTTAGGCACAACAGGATAGATGACCACAGAGCAGAAAATACCGTAGTTCTCCCGCAGGTCCATCGCCATGTTTGCAGCTTCACCAACACCACCCTTAAAAATGACCGGTGTAACAGGAGATTGTGTAGTGCCAATATAAAAGCCTCTTTCTTTCAAACCGGCTTGCATTGCCCTGAAAATCTTCCAAAGATTGTCTTTTAGCTCTGGCCGGGTTCTCAATAATTCAAGTCGCTTCATCCCTCCAATTACGAAAGGAAGGGGTAAACTCTTAGCGAAAATCTGGGAGCGAACGCTGTAGCGCAGGTACTTCAAAATTTTCGCATTACCCGCTACAAATGCGCCAATGCTAGCCATTGATTTAGCAAAAGTTGAAAAATATAAATCAATCTGGTCTTGAACACCTTGCTCCTCGCCAGCCCCTGCCCCGGTCTTGCCCATTGTTCCAAAACCATGAGCATCATCAACCAACAATCTGAAGTTATATTTTTGCTTTAGGGCTACAATTCCTTTCAAATCGCCCATGTTGCCAGACATACCAAATACACCTTCTGTGATCACCAAGATACCCCCACCGGTTTCATTGGCAAGCTTAGTGGCTCTTTGTAGTTGCTTCTCAAGATTTTCAATATTGTTGTGTGGATATACAAAACGCTTACCCATATGTAAACGAACTCCATCGATAATACATGCATGCGATTCTGCATCATACACAATTACATCCTTACGATCTACTAAGGCATCGATAACCGACACCACACCCTGATAGCCATAGTTTAGCAACATGACATCTTCTTTGCTAACAAACTCTGCTAGTTGCCGTTCAAATTCCAAATGGTGCACGGAGTTTCCTGACATCATGCGGGCGCCCATCGGTGATGCCAAACCATATTTTGCAGTCGCCTCTGTGTCCGCTTTCCGCACTTCTGGGTGATTGGCCAATCCTAAGTAATTATTCAAACTCCAGTTTAAAACTTCGCGGCCATTGAACATCATTCTCGGGCCTATGTCCCCTTCCAACTTGGGAAAGAAGAAATAATCATCGGGAAGGTGGGAATACTTGGCCAGAGCGCCAGCCTCCATTTTAAGCTTGTCAAATAAGTCTACCATTTCGCCTTTATTTCGTATTAAAATTTGGGGCGAAAATAAGCAAAAAAGGTTGAAACCAAACTTCGATTAAATCAGGATGGGTTGAAAAATGACGACTGATAAACCCTTGCCTCAAAAATCATCAAATGTGCTATTGAACCTGGGGTTAACAAAATTATTGAGCTTGGTGCCAAAGCGGTAATTTATTCCAAAAAAAGTCTGGAAGTTGTAGCTAGACTGAAGTTGTCTTGTTCTACTCAAAACCTCTTCTCCAGTTGCACCTTCCCCCGGCAAATAAATCTGGTCGTGTACCAAACCTCCAAACAAATAGACGTAGAACGAAAGACCACCTGTAACACGAACCTCCATCTGAGTAGCCAGCCCGAGATTATTTATTTTCCAATCGTGGAAGTAGTTTCGGTAACGAATGCCTGTGTTGATAGTGCCCCACTTTTGATTGAACGATATATTGAGTTCAGCATTATGGCCCAATAACATTTCGTCCGTTTTTCTATAGATAGTTGTATCGTAATAGACATTGCGTTGCGGGCCAACTCCATATCGAATGGTTACAAAACGATTATTCACATCCTTGTACGGAAAAAAACTGTATTCGACTTGAGGAAGTATATACACCTTAGATTTATAATTGGTGAATGTGTTATTGAGAAATGAAAGTTGATATCCATAAGACCAATGCGCATTTATACTTTTTACAAGTGTATGTTCAAAACTGTAATTCCTGTTTTTCACCACCACCTCCAGCGGGCCTGAGTCAGTTTCATATTCATAAGATGATTTCTCCTGTCCTCCAAAAAAACCGAAACTTAATTTCCAGTCATCTGTGGTGCGATTGAAACGGAAGTTCCCCCTTAATTCTGAAGTCTTGTACACCTGATCCATACTGATATTTCCATTGCTGCCCACCCGAAACATCCAGTAATTCCATTTGTCTTTTGTCTGGTTGGAGTTTTGTGCCGAATCTGTAGTGGCTTCTGCCTTCATTGATATGGATATGCGCTCAGCCTGATTCGTCTTAGCAACTAATGGTGCAAGACCCAATTTTATATAGTTAAGCATCTTGTCTCTGAGTTCGAAGTCTGTCGCATTTGGATCTGTAACAAACCGCAGCGTATCTCTTGTTTGCTTAAAGGAATTTTGACCATAAAAAATCATTTGATACTGCCTGCCACCACTTCCATTTCGAAGGGAAGTGATTAACACATGTACGTCAGCCGCAACGCGATCCAACAAAAAATCCACTACATTAATCTCCGTTCGGGTAAACGTCATATCACAATAGGTATTGCTGCAATCGATAAAGACCGTCAACTTTTTTGGTATTTTATCCTGGGCATTAAGTGATAGACGGCCTATAAAAATTAATAGGATGATAAGGAAGTAATATTTCATAGAGGTTTAATATTCTTAACTACACCATATACTCTTTGGGAAGCGATAAGTTACGTCAGCCGGTAAAAACGAAACATTTGTAAGGATTATTATATGAGCGGCTGACTCTGTTTTGCACGAGAAGAATGGAAAATCACCGCCTGCCCCCTCCGCAATAATCACTTACGGGAGTCGGACCCCGAAGCAATGATCCGATCCTGAATGGATGCATTTCAAAAAGACGAGGTATAAATTTCTAAACTAAAATTTCGCCCCGATGGGGCTATGGATTTAATGGTACGAATGTGTTCTACCAAAATGTCGTTCCTCCGGAACTTTAAAGCCCCATCGGGGCGACATGTTGGTAGAAAAGAAATAATGGGAATCGACATAGCCCCATCGGGGCGAAATTATAGTCGCGCCATTTTGAAATGCACCCCCTGAATTGAGATTAGTCGATTTAAAAATTAGATTTGTGCCGTGCGAATATTGCTCATGTGAAATGTCAAAAATAAACAAACTACTTGTCGCCAACAGGGGAGAAATTGCTTTGCGCGTGATGCGAAGTGCCCGTGAGATGGGAATCAAAACAGTTGCCGTCTTCAGTGAAGCAGACCGTCAGGCGCTTCATGTGAGCTTTGCCGATGAAGCCATTTGTATCGGGCCACCGCCATCCTCTGAATCCTATTTGAGAATAGAAAAAATATTGGCAGCGGCAAAAGAATCCGGTGCCGATGCCATTCACCCTGGTTATGGATTTCTCTCCGAGAATGAAGATTTTGCAAAAGCCGTAAAAGAAGCAGGGCTCATATTTATTGGGCCGTCTGCAGAATCCATTGAACTTATGGGTAGCAAACTTGCGGCAAAGGCCGCAGTAGCAAAATTTGGTGTGCCTCTCGTTCCCGGAACTTCAGAGCCGATCTCTGATGTAAAAGCTGCAAAAAAAATTGCAGCAAAAATTGGCTATCCTGTGCTCATCAAAGCCAGTGCCGGTGGTGGTGGCAAGGGCATGCGCATTGTTGAGAATGAAGGTGAATTTATTGAACAGATGGATAGGGCCGTGAGTGAAGCTACATCCGCCTTTGGTGATGGTTCAGTATTTATAGAAAAATATGTAACCCAACCCCGCCATATAGAATTCCAGATCTTTGGCGATCAACATGGAAATGTAGTTCATCTATTTGAACGCGAATGTTCGATCCAACGCAGACATCAGAAAGTAATAGAAGAAGCTCCTTCTTCTATTCTTACTCCTGCACTAAGAAAAAAAATGGGTGAGGCCGCGGTCAATGTTGCTCGTGCCGCTAATTATTATAATGCCGGAACAGTTGAGTTTATTGTAGATGAAAAGCTTGATTTCTTCTTCCTGGAAATGAATACCAGATTGCAAGTTGAACACCCCGTGACCGAACAGATTACAGGACTTGATCTGGTGAAGCTCCAAATCAAAGTCGCAGAAGGTGAAAAGCTACCCTTCAAACAAGAAGACTTAAAAATCAATGGCCACGCAGTTGAAGTACGTGTATACGCTGAAGATCCTGCCAATAATTTCTTGCCCGACATTGGTACTTTAAAAACATATAAGAGACCACAAGGTCATGGCATTCGCGTGGATGATGGCTTCGAACAAGGAATGGCTATTCCTTTTTATTATGATCCTATGATTGCCAAAATGATTTGCTCGGCAGAAACAAGGGAAGCCGCCATAGAAAAAATGATACGAGCCATCGATGACTATGAAATCACGGGCCTGGAAACAACACTTGGCTTTTGCAAATTTGTGATGCAGCACGAAGCTTTCCGTAGTGGAAATTTTGACACCAAGTTTATAGAGAAATATTTCAAACCAGAGTATCTCCAACCTAAGCCCGCTGTGGAGGAGGAAATAATTGCCTCGGTTTTGGCTGCTGAGCTACTGAATGCTTCCAGTGCCAATTCAACATTCGTTGAGTTGGTAAAACCATCAGAAAGCAAGTGGAGGAGAAACCGTCTTTGATACATGGCAGAAATTAAACCAATAAGGGCTTGGAAGTATAACCAAGAGGTCTCGCAACACATAGATGATCTCACTTCTCCCCTTTTCGATGTGGTGTCGAAGAAACAGCGTGAAGCTCTCTACCAAAATCCATTGAACAGCATTCACCTTTCGGTGCCATTGGAACCAGACGCAGCCGAAAGGGCTGCTAAATTACTTGAAAAGTGGAAAAAAGATGGAACACTGGAACAAGATCACTTGCCGGGCATTTATGTCTATTATCAATACTTTAAGCTTGCTGGATCACCAAAAGAATTTTGCCGAAAAGGATTTGTCTGTCACATACGGACATACGATTGGAAAGAGAATGTAATTCTACGTCATGAAAACACCATACCAAAATCGGTAAACGATCGAATTACATTATTAGAAAAAACAGAATTACAAGTGAGTCCCACTCATGGGCTGTATACAGATGAACAATTCGAATTGGAAGGTTACATGGATGAAGCCATCACCCATCCAATTTACGAGACCGAAGACTATCAGGGGGTTCGGGATGTGCTTGCCGTTATTCATGATGCGCTGGTCATTCAAAAGTTTATTGAGCGTTTAAAAAATAAGACCATTATATTGGCCGATGGCCATCATCGCTATGAAGGATCACTAATCCATAAACATAACCGACAGGCGCTTAACCAACATCATACAGGTCAGGAGGGGTACAATTTTCATCTGATGTACCTGACCAATACTGAAGCAGGTGATTTACGGATTTTGCCAACTCATAGACTTATAAAAGACGTAGTTAATTTTAACGAAACCAGAATTACGCAAAAATTGGAAGAAGATTTTATTGTTAAATCAGTTGAGGATCCTGACACTTTAAATGAAATCATACAGGGAAAGCAGTGGGCTTTCGGAATTATCTTTAAAGATGCTGCTTATAAAGTACGGTTAAAACCAGAGGCCATCTCCAAAATGACCTGGCATTTTCCGGAAGAAGTAAAAACGCTTGATCTTACTGTAATGCATTACTTTATCATTGAAAAAATAGTGGGAATACCAGGCAAGGAACAACGCCAATCCGAATCCATTGATTTTGACCGCAGCTTTTCAGATTGCCTTACAAAAGTGATCAAAGGAGAAGTGCAAATGGCTATCATTACAAATGAAGTCACCATCGATGATGTTAAGAAAGTCTGTAAGAGTGGCTATACCATGCCTCAAAAATCAACCTATTTTTACCCGAAAGTAATTTGTGGGTTTTTGTTTAGTTCAATAAAAGAAGATGAATTTCACACACCCGCTTATTCTCTGTTTTGAACTTATTCAACAAAAAGTTAATTTGTAAAGTATGAGCAGTGTTTTGTTGAACAGAATTACACTAAATCCGGAAATCGGACATGGTAAGCCAACTATTCGGAATACAAGGTATCTTGTCGAAAGCATACTGGAATACCTTGCAGGTGGCGATGATATGGAAACTCTTCTTAAAGAATTTAAGGATCTACAACGGGAAGATATTCTGGCATGCATCGCCTATGCTAATGAAGTGATGAAACTAAAAGGCTTATCCCCAACAACAGCCTAGGCATGAAGTTTTTGGTGGATGCTCAATTACCAAATGCACTCAGCGATCTCCTTAAACAAAAGGGCTTTGATTGTATTCATACCTCAGACCTGCCACAGAAAAATCTTACCTCTGATTCAGATATAATCGATATCTCCAAAAAAGAAGAGCGAATTGTTATTACAAAAGATAGCGACTTTTATCACTCATTCATCCTAAAAAGAGAACCTCATAAAGTTCTTTTTGTAAGAGTGGGCAATCTCAAATTATCAAAGTTAGTAAACCTCTTTGAAGAGAACCTGGAAAGTATCGTTACTAAGTTCAAGTCTGGAAGTATGGTTGAAATCACTTCAGATGACATTCGGATACTTTACTAGAAACAATTTGAAATCATTCACACACCCGCTTATTCTCGCTTCTAGTTCTCCGCGCAGGCAATACCTGATGAAAGAGATCGGTTTTCAATTTGATGTTGAGTCTCCGGATATAGATGAATCATTTCCTGATGATATGGATGTGAAGCTCGTGCCAAAATTCCTGGCCGAGAATAAAGCAAAAGTCTTCACCCACAAAATCAATACAGAAATTATCATCACTGCTGATACGGTCGTTATTCTAAATAATAGAATCCTAAATAAACCCAAAGACCGCGAAGATGCTATCGCCATGCTTACAGAACTGTCTGGAAAAACACATTTGGTAATAACAGCAGTGTGCCTTTTCAGCAAAGAAAAAATGGACAGCTTTGATGACCACACTGAAGTGACCTTTAAAAACCTTAGCCAGGAAGAAATTGAGTTTTATGTTGATACCTGCAAACCATTTGATAAAGCTGGCGCTTACGGTGCCCAGGAGTGTATGCCTGCAGGAGTAAACCCATGCTCACTGGAAGAAGTTGACTTTCTGAAAAGTATTAACAAGTTAGATTTAATTGATAAAAGTCTACTTGGCACGAAGGCGGGGTTGGGAATGCCAGGCATTGAAAAAATAAACGGGAGCTACTTCACCGTAATGGGCATGCCCATGCACAAAGTTTATCTCCATTTGAAGAACTTTTGAAATATGAAGAAAATCTGGGGCCTTCTTAAGAAACATTGGCAAGAAGATTTTAACCCAGGGTATTATTTATGCATTGCCCTATTCTTAGCGTTAAGTCTATCCGTCAATTATTATCTGGATCTTGAAAATCAAATAATAGATCGCCACCCGGATAAACCAGTCAGAATTCTTTGGTATTTTTTATTGTATGGAACAGCTTATTACGGAGCGTGTTTTTTGATGATCTTTTTCAAAGAAAGAAAAGATCTTCTCTTCTCAAAACAATTCTGGATACTTTCACTTATGGGAATTCTTCTGCTTTCTATTAATAGCGGATTTCCATACATGTCCACTATCCTCTCGCAATTTGAAATTGATATCAAAATATACCTTTGGATGTATTCCATTGGAAATAATTCGATTGGGTTTATAATAACAAGCCTGCCATTGCTTCTCTTGCATTTTATAACGAGGAGCAAAACCAAATTCTATGGTTTAAACTCATCAGGCTTCGATTTCAAACCTTACTTTTCACTTTTACTAATCGTACTTCCCTTTATTGCATTAGCTTCATTCGAACAAAGTTTTCAAAACTATTACCCCACGTATAAGCCCAATTCAGTAGCTCAATCACTTGAATGGCCGGCCTGGGTTCCTATGATCATTTATGAATTAGTTTATGGCCTTGACTTCTTTAATACTGAGTTTATTTTCCGCGGATTCATGGTTATCGGACTAGCACACCTTTTAGGCAAAGACGCCATTATCCCAATGGTATCAACCTATTGCTTTTTACATTTTGGAAAGCCAGCCGGGGAAGCCATCAGCTCCATAATAGGTGGTTACATGCTTGGTGTGATTGCTTATTATTCCCGAAGCATTTGGGGAGGAGTCATCTTGCACCTAGGCCTTGCCTGGATGATGGAACTAATGGCCTACTTTCACAAGATTTATTAGTTCTACTGGACAAAGCCTGGAATTTTTTTTATCAAATGACATTCTTATAAATTCTCATGAGATCAGAAGCAATCACGCGTGGCTCAAATCGCTCAATATAGCTTTGAGATTTGCCAACCATCTGTAGCGCTCTCACTTCATCGGAAAGCACAATCTCTAAAGCATCGGCAAATTGTTCCGGGCTTTTTGAATCCACATACATACAATCCGGTCCACCTGCTTCAGCAAAACAAGAACCTAGCGAGGTGATGACAGGCACACCACAGGAGATTGCTTCTACAATGGGAATTCCAAAACCTTCAAATAAAGAAGGATAAACAAAAACCGTGGCTAATCGATATATCGCTGGCAAATCTGCGAAAGCCGCATGGTGAATAAAGATCACTCTCTTTTCCAAACCATTTACAGCGATGTAATCTGTCAACTGCTTCATATAGGCAGTGGCTTTCCCAACTACCACGACAGGCAAGTCATGTTTTAAAAATTTAAGCGATTGTAAGAGGGGCAACACATTCTTACGCGACTCAATCGTACCTACATTTAGAATAAACTCTTTAGGAAGATTATACCGCAACTGAACTGCATTTAACTGTTCTTGCGTGTAGGTCCTTTTAAAATTGGGATGGCAGCCCTGGTAGACAACTTCGATCTTGGCAGGTTCAACATTAAAAAATTCAATAAGGTCATCTGCAGTTTGTTTGCTTATTGCAATGATCTTATCAGCCAATCGGCAAGCTCTTCGGAGCTTCCAGTTATAAATCTGAATATCAACAGGCTTGTAAAATTCGGGAAAGCGTTTAAAAATCAAATCGTGTACGGTAACCACAGTTTTCAATTGCCGTGGCTTTGTCAGCGGCAACTCGTTACTTAATCCATGAAAAAGTTGCACACCGTCACGTGCTGCTATTTTACCCAAGTTATACGATCGCCAAAAACTTCCTAGTCGCAAGGAAGTAGTCAGTTGCGATGGCTTCTTAAGTTTTATAAATACGTTTTGGATAATGGAATTTACTTCCGGATGGCTTCGCAACTTAGGCGCATACAGCAAGTATTCATTTTCAGGATAGGTTTCACTTAAAGCGTTTACGATGAAACGGCTGTAATTGCCGAGCCCAGTGAAGTTGCTAAAAAAACGTTTAGCGTCAAATCCAATCCTCACTTTGGAAATGTTTTTTTATAAAGCTCAATACTATGAAGAATAATTTCTTTTGCCTTCTCCTTCGACTGAAATTCATCGACAATCACTTTTTTATTTTCCAGTACTTTATAGTTCTCGAAAAAGTGTTTAAGTTCTACTCTAAAATATTCCGGCAGTTCGCTTACATCCTTAATGTGACTTACACTTATGTCTTGTTCAGCCACTGCAATAATTTTGTCATCGGCCTCGCCCCTGTCAATCATGCGCATAACTCCAATTACCTTTGAAGGGATTAAACAACCTGGCACAACCGCTACCTGTGTTAACACTACGATATCCAGTGGGTCATGATCCTCACCCAATGTTTGTGGAATGAAACCATAGTTGAGCGGATAGTACATGGAAGCATAGATCACGCGATCAAGTTTTATCAATCCACTTTCCTTATCAATTTCATACTTCGCCCGCGATCCTTTCGGGATTTCAATAATGCCATTTACAAATTCTGGAGGGTTATCACCAATCCTAACCTCGTGCCACGGATGTTGTACCATAATAGTATAGTATTGAGTTAATCGTTAAAAGTTAATCGTAAGAAATTTGTAATCTCGGTAACTAAAGTTTTTTTCGGGAAGACCAACAGCCACTTCTTGATTGACTTCATATTAGTCCCACAAAATAAAAGACGAAGATAAAACAAAAAGCCCCGCGTTTCTCCGAGGCTCTCCGAATTCTTTCAACCAGATAAATGCGTTAATCCATTTCCGATTAACTTTTAACAATTAACTTCATACTAATTACTCTTTCTTATCCTCTTCCTTTTTAATGTCTGGCTTTTTTGCCTGCACAATCTTATCACCCTCTTTCAACCGCTTGGAGACCACCAGGAATGGACCTGTAACAATCTCAACACTATCAGCAATACCCGAGATAATTTCAATATTGTCATAATCGCTAATGCCGGTTTTCACCTCTATCATTTTTGCCGAGCCTTTATCGTTGACAAAAACTACAACTTTATCCTGCTTTTTCTCAACAGGCTTCTTGGAATCTTGAACCTGAGGCTGCCTGTTGCCTCCATTATTATTGTTATTCTCAACTTTATCTTCAACACCATCGGGCTTGCGGGTGGTGACAGCAGCAAGAGGAACAGAAAGTACATTGTCTTTGCGCTTCGTAACGATCTCCACGCTGGCGGTCATACCTGGCCGGAAAGGAAATTTATTTCCCAATTTGACCAAATCCTGATAGGAAGATTGAAGTATCAAAATCCTAACTTCAAACTCTGTAATTGCATCAGCCGAAAGCTTGTCTTTTGCTGTGTTGGCAATGTTGGTTACAATTCCTTTGAACTCCTTGTTGATGTTCGAATAAGCATCTACATCAATTAGCACTGTATCGCCATAATGTACGCGCACAATATCATTTTCATTCACGTTAACCCGAACTTCCATCTTATTCAAGTCCGCAATACGCAACATTTCTGTTCCACCCATGGTGGCCGTTCCAACCACGCGCTCACCTTTTTTCACACTCAATTTGGAAACAATTCCCTTCATAGGTGCCACCACTGAAGTCTTGCGCACATTTTCCCTCGATTCTTTAACAGAAGCTTCTGTGCTATTTATAATGTATTTAGCAGCCTCAAGAGATTGCTTAGCCGAAGTCAGATCGTTTTGTGCAACTTTGTAATTCTGTTGACTAAGTTGCCATTCAGCTTCCGAAATTACTTTTTCATTCCACAATTTCTCCTGACGTTTATAGTCCTGTTCGGACCTCATAAAGTTTGCCTCTGCACGAGAGAGTGAAGCCTTGGTAGACTCGCTATTGGCACGTTGCTGGTTCAATGACGCCTCTGAACGCTCTAATTGATTTAACCACACTTCAGGACGGATTTTAACAAGCACCTGACCCGCTCTTACCGAATCGCCATCTTCAACATTCAACTCAATAATTTCTCCTGAAACTTCGGGTGCTAATTTTACTTCGGTCACAGGTTGCACAGTTCCGGATGCACTTACTTTTTCGGTAATCGACACCTTCTTTGCTTTAACAAGCTCAACTTCTATTTCTTTGCTTTTGCCAATCCATCCTTGTGATTTACCTACCACTAAAAAAATGATCACGACTATAAGTCCACCAATAAGGTAGTAAACAAGCTTGTTTGATTTTTTCTTTTGTTTTGCCATTCGTTCAGAAATTATTTGGGTTAGTAGGAAATTGTTTTGCCTTGGTAGAAGTCAAGTACTTTCTTTTTGAAGATGAAATTATACTTTGCCCTGGTAAGATCGGACTTAGCCTGGAACAAATCGTTTTCCGAAATCTGGTACTCCACATAGCTTAATGAGCCCAAATCGAAACGCTG
>JANOLM010000493.1:0-3534 GCA_031419815.1 Bacteroidia bacterium | reverse complement strand
ACTTCCCACGCAGTGATCATTAACGATACTCCGTTAGGAGCGGTCAATGCCATGTTGGGACTGCAGAATACCAAGGGGCGAATGTAGGCGTTGGATAAATTATTTTTTTCCAGTACTTGATAAGTTATCTGAGAAAGTTCTTCCGCACTATACTGGAAAGGTATGCCCATCAATTTGCAACTTTTTTTCAAACGCTCGAAGTGTTCGAGGGCTTTAAAAGTTTTTATACCGTTTACAGTTTCGTAGGCACGGATTCCTTCAAATACTCCGTAACCATAATGCAAAGTTTGACCGAATAAATCAGTCTTAGCATCCTTCGCTTTCACATATTTTCCATCCAGAAAAAGGACAGTGTTATCGTTGTAATACATATATTTTAAAACAATCGTTAGTTTGTTATAATTCCTATAAAATAAAACCGTCCCGCTTTAGGGCGGGACGGTTGACAATTCTTTTTACACTATCGTCAGCGTCCCGGTTTTCGGAGAATAATGACGGTAATGAGCACACGCCCACTATTGATCAAAGTGACCAAGGTGTGGAATCCATATAAAGTTATTGTGTTCAATGTTTTTCTTTTGTGCTAGTGCAAGATGGCGAAATTTTGTAATGAGATTATACTAAAAGAGAGAAAAAAGTTTGCGTCAACTGTAACGAATGTTAGGTAGAGATTCTCTCAAAATATGTTCCCTCCCCAAACAAAATCCTTAAAATCATTTCCGGGTGGGTGAAGTCCAATCAAAAATTGTTTTTTGAGGTTGAGGGATTTTGCCCGATTGCTCAGGGCGTCAGCGTCACTTTTTGTTGGCGTAGTTTTAATTTCAATGGCAGAATTTTCTTTCCATATTAAATCAATTTCTTGCCCCGATTTCTTTTGATAATAATTGACGACTTTATCTAATCTCAAGAATTGATTGACAACCGTGTTTTCAAAAATCTTTCCGGTCTCCTGCTCTTCCATGAGATTTAACAATCCGGAGTCTGAAAAATAATATTTTGGTTGTTGACTGATTTCTTTATCCGTGTTGTTGCTGAACGGAGTGAGCTTTGTCAGAAAATAAGTTTGCTCGAACAAGTTCAGGTAGTTGGCAATTTTGTTACGGTTAATACCAGCCACAGAGGCTAGTTTACTGGCGTCCATTTTACTTCCAACGCGGGCACTTAATAGTCGAATGAGTTTATATAGTTCATCGTTTAATGAATAGTCAGAAAGAATTTTTACGTCCATGTCAATGTAAGCATTCAGTATATCCTGAAGCATCGCCTTCTTAGATTGTGGCTTACTGATCAGAGTTACTTCTGGAAATCCTCCAAACTTTATGAATTCGTTATAGCTGGACTTAAACTGGTTATAGAATCCTTCGAGATAATTCTGAAAGGCAAATCTTTTATAAGTAGTAACATCAATTCCTTTGAACCTCAAAAATTCATCGAACGACAAGGGATTTAATTCAAAAATTTGTTTTCGCCCAGCGAGACTTTCTGAAAAACGGTTTTTTAAATAAAAAGAACTTGAGCCAGTCACAATGAATTTTACCCGATAGGTATCGTACCAATACTTCATTATACTCACAATGTCTGGCAACAACTGAATTTCGTCCAGGGCAATGGTGCATTTTTTGGTCACATCAATCCCCATTGTTTCCAGAAAGAGTTCCATCTCTTTGGTGGTAGGCTGTTTAAAAATCTGCCTGTTCTCAATGCGCTCCAGATCAAGATAGATTTTGTTTTTGCCGGGGACAATATCCAGTAATTGTTTGAGTAACGTTGATTTGCCCACACGCCTCATACCTGTGATGACGGTAGCCGGCCGTTCAGTAAGGTGGCTCTTCAGAGCTTTATAGAGGGTTCTTTCAAACATACTTTATGCACAAATATAGTGCATAAAGTAGTACTATACGCATTTATTTTGTGCACACTTGTTTACCGGAAATCTAAAAAGGCTTTTAAGATGCCAAATACTCAACAATTCCATCCCGGATAGCGGTAAACGTTTTGATCAACGTTTCCTCTTTTTCCTCCAGCAACGTCACTCGAAATCCTTGCAACTCGGAGCAGAAGGAGGAAATGGGGACCACGCAAATCCCTTTTGCGCCAAGCAAGTAATAGACAAAACGTTTGTCGAGGGGCATTTCCTCGGCTGTCCAGGTTTCTACTAGCCGCTTGATTTTTGAACCTGCCTGTCCGGCAGGCAGGTCTTGAATTTTTAATGTTTGATGTTGTTTCAACGTGCCTTCGCGGAAGATGATGGTATTATAGAAGGCACCAAAGGTTTCGTTAAATGTTAACTGTGGAACAGTGTGAAGAATGTCGGCAATAATTTTACTGCGTCTTCCGATGTTTTGATTAGTTTCTTCACGATAAACTTTAAAGCGTGGGTCGCCAAGAATTTTTGGAATGGCTAACTGCGGAAGTTTAGTGGAGCACACCTCTATCATTTTCGCATTATCGATGGCATGACATAATCGATTGAAGTCTTCATCTTTGTCGCGGTTGTAATACTCCATCCAGCCACAGCGCGCACCGGGCCACGGCAATTCTTTTGAAATGCCTTTCATAGAAATACCAGGGATATCTTCAATAACTTCGGCCAGTGCATAAGCCCTAGCGCCATTGTAAGTGATGTTCAGATAAATTTCATCGCACACCAAAAAGAGTTTAAACTCCCGGGCTATCTCTACAATTCTTTTCAGGGTTTCGTACGGGTACACCATACCCGTTGGATTGTCGGGATTGATGATCAAAATACCTACAACATTCGGATTGTACTTTACTTTGTTGTAGAGATCATCCAAATCAGGATACCATTTATTATTGGGATCGAGTTTGTACGTGAGTGGTTCGTGACTGGCGTGCGCAGCTTCTGCACTGGAGTGAGTTGAATAAGCAGGCGAGGGACCAATGATGCGCGAAGTTGGCGTGATGTATTGATATACTTTAGCAATGGCATCGCCAAGTCCGTTGAAAAAGCAAATATCTTCCGGAGTGATCTGTGCACCCTTTCGTAAATTATTTTGCTCTGCTAAAAATTTTCGTGTATCTAAAATTCCTTTGGAAGGACAGTAGCTGTAGGTTTCGTTTTGCAGTGCGAGGTCAGCAATGATCTGTTTGATCCATTGCGGCAGCAAATGATTTTTTTGAATCGGATCGCCAATATTTTCCCAACAGATTTCTTGACCAAGATTTTTTATCTGCTCGGCCTTCTTTACAATCTCGCGGATTTCGTAACTGAGTTCTTTAGCTCCTTCGCTGAGTAATTGTTGACGCATGTTTTGGGCATTAGGACTTAGGCATTTGGGCTTGGTCTTTAGACAGTAGTACCGCAATTAAAATCCTAAAGTAAAGTTTAGTTGAATAGATAGCAAAGGGCAGATATTAAAATCATACTGGATCTTTTGTATTCACCGATTCCGCGAAAGCCTGATCGGCACGCTTACTAACCATCGGTAGTTTGTCCATCCAATGAACATCGATAGTGTACACACCAAAATCTTCGATCACTTTTCCTTTTATGTCATAAAAGCCACGGCCGCG
>JANOLM010000492.1:0-3397 GCA_031419815.1 Bacteroidia bacterium | reverse complement strand
CCGTAGGAGCCAGGCCGTCAAATGTAATTGCATAATTACGTTTCTATAAACAGGATGCTCCTACGGAGCCATATTTTACGGAGCCATAATTAATTAAAGTTTTCATCGATAATTGCTCTTAAAACCAATTTTTAACCTGTCATTCATTTTATCAAAATAGGATCAAACAAAACAATTTCTTAAACCTCCGCTAAATCTCTTTCTGCTCCAGAGGAGCATCCTGTCTATAGAAAATTTTCGATTAGCCTATCTGGCTCCGTAGGAGCCGCCTGTTGAAATGTTATTCAATAAAATTGAACAGATATTTTTCCTCGAACGGAATTTCAAATTTCTTCAACAGCTCCAGATATTCATTCTTGAAAGTTCTCTTCTTGTGGTGTGCTTCTTGATTTAAGATGTAATTGATCACTGTTCCGATTTGTGAATGCGAATACGAGAACACACCATATCCTTCTTGCCAACTGAATTTTCCCTTAACCCATTTCTTATCGTTGATAAATTCATTACTCTCCACTTTCACCTCTTTTACTAAATCTGAAATTAGAACGGTAGGCTTAATACCAACAAATAAATGCGTGTGATCGGGCATGCAATGAATAGCCAGCATTTTTGAATTTCGATTTTGGACTAACCCTGTGATGTATTTATGCAACTCTTCTTTATGCTCTTTTGCGATTAAGCTTTCTCTTTGCTTTACAGCAAAAACAAATTGCAGATAGATTTGAGAAAAAGTGTTAGCCATAGTAGTAGGTGGCTCCTATGGAGCCGTTCCTCAATTTAAAATATATTTCTATAAACAGGAAGCTCCTGCGGAGCAGAATTTAATAAAGACAAACCCCATTGTGCTCTACGCTCTCCATTGTTCTGCACGATCGGCAAGGGATGGAGGCCTGCCTGGCAGGTAGGCAGGCATTGTTGGAGCCCGAAATGGAATGTGTGGTGGGTTGGCGACTGCCGACAGCCCGGTGACGCCTCGCCATGCCGCCAATATAATTTTATAAAAACTTCAACGCGAAATCCGCTACCCAACCTTCACTGGCTCCCTATGGCCTACCCATGTAAATCTTTTCGTTACATATTCAGGATTGGTGAACGATGCATTACCCGATGGATTACCTCCAGTGACATGAAAATCGGAGAAGGCAGCATTTTGATTCATGTAAATTCCTCCGGTGAGATTAAATGAGACGGGAGTGGCAGCAAGCGCCATCTCATCTGCAATTTTTTCGCGCACTTTCATATCTGTCGTATAAGCACCACATGAAATAGCACCATGCGCCATCGCCATCTCTTGTGCCAACGCAATCGACTGATCTGTATTTTTTGTCTTAATAAGAAAAACAATCGGGCCAAAAAGTTCTTTGCTGTAGGTTTCTTTTTTTGAAGAGTCTACCTCCACAACTACTGGAGTTGCGACACGTGCATTTTTAAACATTGGATTTTCAAAGCTGCGCGACTTCAACCAAACTTTGCCTGGAAGTTTTTCAGCTTCGATGACACGCTCACAAGTTTTTCTATTCTGAACGGCACCCAATACAAACGGGCCTGCTTTCGGATTATCAATCAAACCATTTATGTTGGCCACAAACTTCTCCGCAAACTGATCGAAGGTAACTTTGCCCGCAGGAGTATTAATTCCATCAGCAGGGATATAAAAGTTTTGAGGCGCTGTACACATCTGGCCACTGTATAGATTTACGGAGAAGGCAAGGTTAGCAGCCGTCTTATCTACATCATCGGTTGAATCAAGTATGACTGAGTTCACACCTGTCTTTTCAGTAAATACAGTTTTACCGGGAAGGGCTTCCAAATAATTTCCAAAAGTTGAGTTACCGGTGAAGTCAATTAATTTCACATCAGCATGCTCCGCCAGTTCTTTAGTGATCATTTTGTCATAGGTATCCACCGCCAATTGGCAAATGTTTGGATCAAGATTATTCTCAATCAACACTTTTTGAATTTCGGCTACAACAATAGCTATTGGAAGAATGGCTCCTGGATGAGGCTTTACAATTACGGAATTGCCAGTGATCAAACTTCCGTAGATTCCCGTAACAGAATTCCAGGTGGGGAATGTGGAGCAACCAATTACCAAAGAAATTCCTTTTGGCATAGCTCTCCATTCCTTGTTAAGTTGGATGTTAAATTTGCCCATGGGTTTGTCCCACACTACCTTTTCAGGAAAGCGATTCAACTCTTCATAACCGGCTGCAATTGCTTCCAATGCGCGATCTGCAGCATGTGGCCCGGATGCCTGGAAGGCCATCATATAACCCTGTCCAGCAGTGTGCATGGTGGCATAAGCAATCTCAAAAAATCTTGCTTTCACCCGATCCAACGATTCCATTAAAACACCTGCACGATCTTTTGCACTTATTTTTCTCCATTGATGAAATGCTTTCTTAGAGCGGTCAATCAGAGTAGATGTTGAAAACGTTGGGTATGAAACATTAAGAAGCTCCTGCAGGTAAGGAGATTCCTCCTGCCCTGCCCATCCATCAGGGTTAGATTGCTTCAGGTCTTCAAACTTTTTTCCCAACATTGCTTTGAATTTTGCCTGACCATCGGCATCTGCTGTTTCGCCATACACAGCAGGAGAAGGGTTTTCCGTGAAGGCTGCATAAAAGGTGCGGGCATGCAAAGCTTCTATTGCTTTGGTGATAGTGGGTTGATGTTTTTCGAAATGACTCATGAAACTATTTTCTATATAATTGGACGGCTTCAGTTGGATTTAAGACTTTTATTTTCGATCGCTTGAAATCACGGTCAAAAGTAACAAGGGCAAGGTTATACTTAAGCGCGATCTGATACTGGTAGGCATCGTCAAAATCGAGTTTTTGCTTAATGTTCAATTCAATGAGGTCAACTTGATCAAAAGGATTGAGACTAAGAACTTTTAAGTTCCCTTGTCCGAATAAATCGTTGACAAACTCATGGAACAAGTGAGGTTTCTTATTTCGAAATAATATAACTCCTATGGAGTGCAACGTGAAATCTGAAATGAATAAAAATTTTGTCGGCACAATCTCCAAAAAATCCTTAACCTCATTTGAATGCTCTTGATCCAATAGTCTTTCTAGCCAGATATTTGTGTCCGTCAGGAAATTTAGATTTTTCTCCATTCCAGGGCTTTTTTCTGCAACTCAACAGAGGTGTAAGTTTTCCGCAAGCCTTTTAGTCCCCCGGCCCACTTTTGTTTCAATTTCCCACCATTGCTTGGTTTGTTCACTTGCACCAAAAAATCAACATAGGTTCCTAAATCGCCAATTGCCCCAGGGGGCAAATGCTCAATCTTTGATTTTAACTCTTTTAATTTTGTCATAGCCAAAAAGTAATTTATTTCTGCGCCCCAAAAACTCTCTTTAACAAATCGGAAGTTCTGGCAAAAGGATCTTGC
>JANOLM010000491.1:0-1827 GCA_031419815.1 Bacteroidia bacterium | reverse complement strand
CTCTTCGCACTGAAGGCCATCGCACCTGCGGCTGCAAATGCCGACTTCTTAATAAACTCTCTTCTGGACTTGTTCATGGTATTATGATTTTAGGTGATTCTAGGTTGCTGGTGCGCAATCGATTGCACATCAGCATAAATGTAATACAAATAATCCAATTGCAAAATCATATCAAAGCTGTTTTCTGTAAGTGGTGGATTTAGAACAATCAATTTGCGGATACGCAGCCTTATTTCAGTTCCCGTATCTTAATACTCCTGAAGGAAACAAGATTTCCGTGATCCTGCAATAAGATCGAACCACTAGGTGCCATACCGAAACCTTCATACTGTGCATATTTACTTCTGGCGACAAGCGCATTATACAACGGGGTTCCTCTTTTGTATTCCACCACCTTCACTCCGTTCAACCAATGTTCAATCCGATTGTCGGGAAACACAATAATTTTTCCACGATTCCACTCTCCTACTTTACTTGCAAGATTATTGAATTTGAAAGGAGGTATTAAATCATACAATGATCCAATGGTTCTATTGCCCGCAGCACCTAGTTTGGCATCAGGATGTTTTTCGCTGTCGAGAATTTGAAACTCAAGTCCGATGGCAGAACCCTTTGAAAGATATTTCTCATCTACAAAATATTTAACACCGCTATTGGCACCTTCCGTAAACTTAAAATCAAACTGAAGTTCGAAGGCTGAAAACTTTTCTTCTGTCACAATGTCTCCACCATTTGTAGACTCAGCTCCATTTGAGGATAAAACAGAAAGTGCACCATCTTTTATCTCCCATCCTTTTTCAGGAAACGCAGTACCAAACGCTGATCGCCAGCCTTTCGTAGTTTGTCCATCCCACAACATTCTAAAACCTTGTTGCTTTTCTAATGCGGTAAGTGTGTTTGGAATTAAATTTACCACTACCATTTCAGTAATGGGTGAAGGCTTCAAATCTTCTGTTTGGATCCGAACATTTTTCCAATAGGTCTTTTTACCTTCTGCTTCTGGTTTGTTGATCGAATGAACTTGCAAAGCAATAAATCCATTTGACGTTAAGTCATCTACCAGATAAGAAATGGGAACACCATTAACCCAGGTGCGCATGCTTGTGCCAATACATTCAATACGATACGTATTCCAATCACCCCATTTATAAGCACTCTTGGCAGATGGGTTTAATTCCACTGGATAAAGCCATCCCCTTCGAGCTTCATCATAAATTCCACCCGACCAACCACGTTCTTTATTATTCTCCACCTCCATTTGATAGCCCATAACTCTGCCATCAGCTCCTGGCCCTTGTAAGCTTCTGAATTGAATGCCCGAATTTATTCCTTCGTCAATCTTAAAGGAGACTTCAAGAATGAAATCACCGTACGTTTTCTCTGTGATGATAAACGAGTTGGGTGTGTCTTTGACAGCTGTACCAACGATTACGCCATCGACAACTTCGTATTTGGCTTTACCGTTTACCTGTTTCCAGCCGGTGAGATCTTTTCCATTAAATAGATTGATCCATTTCTCCTTTGCCGGGTTTATTTCAGCACTTGCTAAATGAGTGCATAAGCAGATTCCAATAATTGCAACAATTTGCTTCATAAATTCAACGTTCAAAGTTCAAAATTTAAAACACTACAACTTCATCTCCCATCCTTTTTCATACTCCCGGCTCCATAACTTTGCCGCCTCATTGTCATTCTTGATATGTCCATTGGAAGTGTCACAATAAATAGTGCGACCAGTGCGGTAAGCAATATTGCCAAGTTGAGGAAGCAAAGTTGATTTGTGGCCTTCTGAAATAGGGGCATTCAATTTTGATTTGCCGCGAATGG
>JANOLM010000490.1:0-2198 GCA_031419815.1 Bacteroidia bacterium | reverse complement strand
TTCACAAACTTTTTTCCATTCGTTTTCATTTCCGCTATATATATCTGGCTTGTGACTTGTTTTCTCTAATCGTTTTTTGGCATCATTTGCTTTCTCTAGCCGTATATCACAAAGCGCCTTAATTTCTACACCATCGATTTTACTCATTCTCTCAACCGCTCCGGGGCCACGATTGCCTAATCCGATAAATCCTATTCTAACGGTTTCCAATTTTGGCGCAGCAAACCCACTCATATTAAAATGATCGCCACCCTGATTGTTCAATGGAATCATACTTTCGGTCTTATCTAAAATAGCAGCATTACCTTTTAGGAGATTGGCACTGGCCAGACTTATGCCAGCTAGGCCCGAAAGTTTTAAAAAATTTCTTCTATTACTTTTCATGTTTTTATGATTAAGTGATGCAACACTAGTATAGGATGATCGATATTATTTTTTTAGCCATTTATCAAACCAGTCAAAAGCCTCTGACTGCATTTTTGCATCAAACTTGTGTGGTCCCGGATAGTAGGAGCATTTATAATGATCTTCAGCGTTTGCTTTTTTATATATTTCGCTTAGAATTTTATCTGCGCTTTTCATTTCTGGTAGCGTATAAAGCTGGTCATCGATATCATTCAGAACGAGTGTAGATAAAGGGACGCGCAAGCCCAGTATTTCCGGAAAATCAAGTTCATTGGGAAGTAGCGGCACATAGGTCATCCAGGTATGCGTAAATGATTTGTTCAATAAGAAATCCTTCCAGGTGGTCATAAACCCAACAGGAACAGCGCACTTGATTCTTGGATCGAGGCCAGCCATGAAAACCGTTCGCATTCCACCTCCTGATAATCCACCACAGCCAATGTTGGTAGCGTCAACATCTTTTCTGGAACATAAAATATCCAATGCTTTTTTGTCCTCTGCATAAAATACCGATGGCCATGTAGTTCCGGCACAAAATAATGACTTTGCCATTATGTGCTCATGCTGGCCAGCCCAATCGTTGTAAGCGTTAATGTTTTCTTGAGTTTCCGGATTGGAGTCTGTCAGTCCTTGGCGCATATGATTAGGAATATCTTGCATCAATACCCTTCTACTTGCAAAAGGAAAAGCATCAGAAACCAAAACAACATATCCACGTTTGGCAATTTCATTAGCCCAGGCAAAGTTTTCATAATATTCTTGTTGATGCGTTTTCATCATCGGATGTTGATCATCGGATGTTCGGGTAATTTTGCGCGTACCAAAGTATTTGTTTCCACCATGGTCATGAAATGCAAGAATGCCGGGCAATTTACCTGTGGCATTTTGAGGTTTCAGTAACACGCCTTCAGTTGGCCTGCCATAAGGTAGTTGCCACGTAAGTTCTTCAATATGTAAACCATCGTAAATGTATTGTTTATTGATTTTTACCTCAGGCATGTCCCCAATATCTGGAATGGCTAATCGTTCAAGAAGCCTTTTTTTTGCGACTTCCTTCCAGACTTCTACCTGCGTCCACTCTTTTCTTCTGAATGAAAGACTAGGCAGTTTACCATCTTTTAAAGAGGCAGCCCAAGTGCCAAACTGACCAATGATGCTGAGGTTTTCGTCTGTCATAAGATGTATAGGATTTTGGTTTATGGTTGCCTGTGAACTTGGCTTAAAAGAAAAACCAGTTGGTAAACCACCAACTATGCCTAACCCTGTGAAGCTCGCTACTTTGATAAAATTCCTTCGGTTTCTTTTCATGATAGGTAGTCCTTTGACGATGATCAAGTTAAAACTTTTAACCCGGTTCCTAAAATCTAATTTAATTATGAAACCATTCATTGCAATATGGCTACTGTTTGAAATAGGCTATAGGAATTTATAATGCACTAACCCTCCAATCTTCAACGACCCAGATTTTCATTTTAGGGATGTCGATCAGAAATAAGTTTATTATCCCACAAAGGGCACAAACGAAATCATATAGGCAACTCCCCGTATCAGGCCCCAATGATGAAACTATTATTGTAGATTTTGGTCATATCACACTCATAGCTTATGGAACCAACTGAATAAGCGATAATTAAAATTGGTAAAATGGGAGAGGGGGTATCAATTTGCATCAATTAATGGATGATTCACTTCGTGGAAAATAATCCTAACTTAAGGCATCGGCAAAATTTAAAGACTATTTTAGTGCCATAATTTTTGAACAAAACATAACAATGGACATTAAAATCACGAAA
>JANOLM010000489.1:0-8032 GCA_031419815.1 Bacteroidia bacterium | reverse complement strand
CTAACGGGCGTTTGGCAAAGGTAAACAAAGAAGTAGGAAGGTTGGTTAATCCTTTGGGGCATTTTTAAAAGCTCCTGTCACCTTTTCTCCCGATAGCTATCGGGATGGAAAAAGGTTTGAGCCTGCCTGCCGGTAGGCAGGGTGGTCAAACGCAATATTTTTGAAGGTGGGTTCTAAAAATTCAATTGATCTCTTTAATCACCTCATTCCATGCCGTTGGCTTGGCAGGCCTGTTTCCCCAGAAGGGAAATGATAAGCGGAAATTGAATTTTTAGAAGTCCCCTTAAGACTTATAACTGCCTCATCTCTCCTGAAAAGGCTAAAAAAAATAATAAGTTGTATTTAGACGTTAATTTAAAGTTTACGTTAGAGACTTTTAGTTAGAATTTCCTAATTTGAGCTTAATACTTAGTTAACAATCAAAGTATGGCAAACAACGGCATTCCAGAATCAACTAGGTCTAAGTACCCACTATTCTCATTGGGAGACCGTCTTACTGCGGCTCAGCTTGAGTTCTTTGAAAAAAATGGATTCATTCATTTCAAAAATTTTATACCGAAAGAAACTGTTAAACAACTTCTGGAGGAAGCTGTTAAAATTCAGGATCAATGGATTCGGGAAGATGTTAAATCCATAAATGGAGTTCCCATCAAATACGGAACGGATGTCGATGGAAAGAAAATTGTTCAGCGGTTTGCTTTCCTTAATCAGCATAGCGATCTATTCTCAAATTTCTTAAAAGACGAACGGCTTAAATCTCTGTTTGATTTTATTGGAGACCATGAATGCAGAATTGGAGAGAATGAAAAAGATGGTCTTGTATTCAATCATTATATAAATACCGAGGACAGCAACTACAGTCAACTTGGCTGGCACACCGATGCTCTGCGTGATATTTTTTATGGACAAAAAGTTATGCCCATGCTAAATGTGGGTATTCATTTGGATAATTCATCCACCGACAACGGAGGATTGAGGATCATTCCTGGAACACACAATAAGGGCCTTGCTACTTTACTCTTCAAAAAAGTTTATTTTATAAGTCATGCGCCTGATAAGCAAGAAGTAGGATTGAACGTGGAGGCTGGTGATTTAACCGTTCACGATGGCCGGCTGTGGCATCGAGTGGCTCAATCTCCTTTCATAGGGGAAAAAAGCCGAAGACGCGTGATGTATGTTCCAATTATCTGTGGAAAATTCATTCCGAAATCGGAGCATAGCAAACCTATGCTCTATCAGCGGTTGATGACACTCACTGACAAATAGAATAAGTGGCCTTTGCACTCATCACTGGCGGCAGCGGAGGTATCGGCTTTTACCTTGCACGTGAATTGGCCAGCCGCAAACACGATATTATACTGGTTGCACGATCTTCTGAACAACTTTCACAACGCTGCGTGGAGTTAAGTAAAGCCTTTAATATAAGGGCTGAGTTCTTAAGTCTGGATCTTTCAACTCCTGATGCTCACCTTACACTCAAGTCATGGCTAAATCAAAATTCTTTCTCAATTGATATCCTCATTAATAATGCTGGATATGGAATTTGGAATCCTGTTGAAAAAACCAAGCTAGATGAATTGACCAACATGATGCAGCTCAACATGAATACGCTGGTCAATCTTTGTTACACGTTATTACCTGACTTAAAAACACATAAGAAGTCTTTCATTTTAAATGTTGCCTCTACCGCAGCTTATCAAGCAGTGCCCACGCTAACAACTTATGCTGCTACAAAAGCATTTGTTGTTCTTTTCACTAGAGGATTGAGGCAGGAGTTAATGAAATCATCGGTATCAGTCTCTTGTTTAAGTCCAGGGGCAACCTCCACCGGCTTCATTGACAGGGCCGGAATGGCGAGCATGAAAGAAAGAGCAGAGAAATTCAGTATGAAGCCTGAAGTGGTAGCAAAAATTGGAATAAAAGGGATGCTCAGAGGAAAGGCTGAAATTATACCTGGCTTCGTCAACTGGCTCTCAGTCCAATTTACTTACCTCGTTCCAAAAAGTTTAACTGAAAAAATTGCCCAAGAGCTTTATAAGACTACTTAGGGGACTATTGAGTTCTGACAACAAATGTAATCTTGCCGGTTGAAACGTTTGGAACTGCAGCACCAGATTTCTTTGAGAACGTTAATTTTTCAATAGCCTCTTTACAGGCTTTCTCTGCTTCAATGCTTAGTGTCTTCTCCAGCACCCGGTAGGTGATTATTTCACCGTTTTCATCCACCTTTATCTCAAATATAATTTTACCATTCGATTCATTATTTGGGATGTTGGGCTTCGGAATTTCATCCCAATTCCATCCTGCCAAATCGAGACCCACTCCTCCTCCACCTCCTCCTTGCTTTCCGTATAATGCCTTAGCATCTAACGAGCCCTCTTCACTTCCCTTGTCACCTACTTTCTTTTTATCATCGCCTTGATTGGCCGGATTAGGATTTCCATTAGCATCAGAGGGTTTCGTCTCGGCTACTTTTACTTCTTTTTTCTCCTCTTTTTTCACGCCCTCTTTTACTGGCTTAATCTCAGTCTCCTTCTTTATTTCTTTTACCACAACCGGGCTCTCTTCTTTAGATACAGGTTGCTCAATAACTTTCTCCAATGGCTTAGTTTCAATTTCTTCTTTTTGTTCCTCCTGAGGATCAGTTTTGGGTTGATCTGTTGGTGGCTCTTCTGTAGGAATGTCTTCAGCGCTAGCTGGAGTTTCCGGCTGAATGTCACCTGAGCCCTGATTGTCTAACCCAAAATTTAATTCGATACCGTATTCGGGAAATGGAGGGTTTGGTGCACGCCATGCCATCATAAAAAGAAAAGCAAGCAAAACAGCCAAGTGAATACCAAGTGAGGTAATAACAGCTATAGTCTTATTTTTTTTCTCCTGTCGATCGCTCATATCATTTTGGGACAGTGGCAATAGATACCTTTGCTTTCAGGGAAGCTGCAACGCCCGCAACATAAACCCCTTCCTCCCACGGCACACTTTTATCAATGTGGAGAATAACTACGCCCTCCGGCCGGCCAAGTTTAGTTTTTAATACAGCTTCTAAAGTTGCCTTGGTCACTTGTTTATCATCTACATAAAACTTCAGATCTCGTGTAACTGTAATAGACACCTTCTGCACCTCAATCGTGCTGGCTTTACTTGAAGGTAGATTCACAGGTAACCCTGAGGGGGTGACAAAAGATGAGGTAAGCATAAAAAAGATCAATAACAGAAAAATTAAATCAGTCATGGAGGCCATGCTAAAAGCCGCATCTACTTTATTCCTGGTCTGAAGATTCATAATTCTTTTAGCGAGGTTCCTGCAACAAGTCTATAAACTCAATTGAAGAATATTCCATTTTGTGAACAACCTTGGATACTCTGGTCACGAGATAGTTATATCCAAGATAAGCAATGATACCTACAATCAATCCGGCAACCGTGGTGATCATGGCAGTGTAAATACCGTCCGCCAAAAGTTTGGGACTCACGGAACCCTCCTCTTGTGCTATGGATATAAAAGCCTGCACCATACCGATTACAGTACCCAGGAAACCCATCATGGGCGCAGAACCCGAAACGGTGGCAATGACGGAAAGATTTTTTTCGAGTTTAAAAAGTTCAAGCTTGGCAACGTTCTCAACAGATGCTTCAATATTTTTTAGCGGGCTTCCAATCCTTGCCACCCCTTTCTCAATCATTCTGGCAACAGGCGTATCGTACTGTGCGCACAAGACTTTGGCACCATTCATATCACCTTTCAAAACCAGTTCCTTTATCCGCCCCATGAAAATATCAGGATTTTGATTGGCCCTATTAATGGTAAGAATTCTTTCCACGAAAATGTAAATGGCAACAAACGAAGCCAGTGCAATAGGAATCATCAAGATCCCGCCTGCCTTAGCCAACTCCCAAACTGTCATAGCTTGATCCGGAGTAACAACATCTTGGTTTGTAATTATCTGAGCTAACATCATATAGTTTAAAAAATATCAGGCCTTCAAAAAAAAATTATAAGACCAAAACAAATCAGTCGGTGTCTCTGAAAACCTTGTCCGTGAAATTTACCAGATCATTTCAATATTTGATCACCCATACCCCATCACCATATTCTGCCTTTGTAGCATCGGCACTGGTTTGCGCCAACGCAAAGGTGTCATAGTCACCAATCGCCAATCTGTTAAACTTCCATTTGCCATAAGGAGGAATAATTTTAGAACTGACTCCCTTTGAACTAAGCTTTTTCGCATAATCCATGGTCAAGTCTGCATCAACTGCGCTTGTTACTACAACATAATAACGTTTGGTGGGGGCGCTTAGTATTTCAATAGTCCCATCCACCGGCTTTACGTTTGCTGCAGCTTCATCTGCTTCGCGTTGTTTGCGTTCAGCTTCTTCCCTTTCCTTTGCAAGTCTTGCTTTTTCCCCGGCTATCTTCGCATTGGCAGCTTTAGCTAACTCTTGTCTTTCCTTTTCTGCCTTAGGCTTGTATACAAAATTATAGATCAAAAATCCGGCAAGCACTACCACTGCTGCTATAACAACACCGATGATGATGGGTGCTTTAGATCTTTCTTCAATGGGAGCTGAGTACACATAACTATTATCATGAGGCCTATCATCAGAATGATAAGATCCTGAGTTCGATTCTTGTTGCTGCGGTTCTCCTTCTTGACGGGATTGTTCAGGTTCAGTTTCCTGAGAAACTCCTTCAGCTCTGTCTATTGGTTTGTAATCAATATCAGGCAAGCCGAAGCTATCAGCATCGCTAGTATTTTCAAGATTTTCGTCCGGAAGATCTTCGTTAGATTTTTTGCGTTTAGCCATGGGTTTGGTTTTTAACGGGTGTTAATACAAAAATAACGTAAATTTCTTCAAATAATAGCATTAGAAGCTCCAGCTAATACCCCCCATCGCCTGGAATCCCCTCACCGGGTAATTTAAATAAACCTGATATTGATTAGATAAAAGGTTATTGAATTTTAGAAAAACAGAAAATTGTTTTGATAAAAAATAGTCCACTTTAAAGTTGAGATCAAGCGCAGGTTTTAACTCTTTCACAGTAGTTGTTTCTGAATCTAAAGCTTTGATTCCACCTTGGGCAATAAAATCAATATTCAAAATCAGTTTCTTATAGATATTATAAGTTGAGTTATATCTCACCCGGTACTTTGGCCGATGATAGGCTTCTGGAAGCTTATCGGTTGAGTAATTAAAATAATCACCACGTAAATTCATTTTGACAACCTCAGACTGGGCAAAGTTCACCTCTGCAAACAGATTGGTTCGTTGGGTGTTTCCGTTGTCATAAATCACATCAAACTTGGCACGGTTGGCAATTGAGTTTTGATAAAAATAAAGTCCCTTGAGATTAGCAAAAGAAAATCCGGTTTCAAATCCTATTTTTCTTCCAAGCTTTCCTTTCAGACCGGCAAAAAAATCAAGTGATCTATTGGTATGAAAAATATCTAAATTCTTATTTATCCACAAATTCTCGCCCGAAAGTGATTGTAGTGAAACTTTATCCATATCCCCTGTTATACCCGCATAAGCATCGATAGACTCACCTAAGCTATAATTTGCCTTTACATTTGGATAAACATGAAATGACTTTAAATTTCCAAGCGTATCATTTTCCAATGCAGTATTGACTCCTATTGCTAGCCAAAGTTTATCCACTGCCTCAAACTTATACGCTGGCCTGATCTTCAGTAGATGCCTTGGGGCAGCATCCCTAAGTGAGTCCTTACGGGCAATAAGAAAGTAGTCGGCCGCAAAAAATATTTTACGCGTTTCGGAAAGCGAATAATCGCTTTTAAAATTTAAGGCTACTTCACTCTCTTTAGCTTTGTAATAATCATTCAGGTAACTGAATTTAGCATTTAACACAACATTAACATCAGAAGGCTTTACGTTTTCAATATCAACTCCCACACTGGTCACATTGTAGGTCTGCCTGAAGTTGTTCCTGTTCAATTCCAATGTGGTGGGCTTATAACCATAAAAATAGCCGCCCGTATTTTCATTATTTATAAATCCTCCGGTAGCCCATGACTTTGAAAAAGATTTTCCGAATACAGAAATAGTTGAATTTGTACTGCCGGAATTCTTTTCATCAACGGGGCCTCTGCCATAGCTTTGATGATAAAAATGGCCACCGTAAAACTTGTTCTTATCGCGCTTGCTATTAAACCAAGCTTCCAAATAAGGGGAAGCATAATTGCCAATACCAGCACTAAAATAGTTACCATAAATCTTGCTGATGTCTTCCTGTTTCAATTTTAATGGCCGTATCTGAGGATTGTAATTAGAGGTGTTGAATTTCAGATTGGCAAATTCGTAGGTGATCTCAGGCTTGATTGGCTCAATTGGTCTTGGTGGTATTTTTTCAAAGTTGCGATTGGCCTTAGGTAAAATAATTTGCCTTTCTTTTAAAATCTCGATTTCAACATTTTCAATTTCGCCTTCAGTTTCCCATTGCTCCTGGGCAATCACAAAGGAAGGAATAAAGAATAGCAGAGCACCTAAGACTACAGACAACCATTTTACATATCGCTTAAATTGATCCATCAATTTTTCTGATTATCGGTTGTGTCCTGACTCAATTCAGTTTGCTTTTTAAGCTCCGCATCCTCAATTCTTTTCAAATGCTCCTTTGCCTGATCCTTGATATGCTGAAGAGGGGAATTCTCAATCACTGATTTCAATGTGGCCTTCGCCTGGAACATCTCACCCGTTGCTTCATAGCTATTGGCCAAAAGCAAAAACGATTTACCCACCCATTCGGGATAAGAAGAAAAAACGCTATTGAGATCTACCAGCGTTTCATAACACTGTTTGTGTTCTTTGTTCAGATAAAATATTTCGGCCAGCAAATATTTTGCCTCAGCGCCATATTCATCCTGGGCTGTATTCAAAGTATTGATAAATTCATCTTTAGCCGTTTCATAGTCACCCTTGGCCATAGCAGACTTTCCGATGTAAACAGAGGCCTTATTTTGAGCACTCGCATTAACATTTCCATTTGCAATAATCTGCTGCGCATAAAAAACAGATGAGTCGTATTGCGCTAGAAAATAATGCGACTCCATCAACCCAGACCAAGCATTATATTGTTCCTTCTTATTAGTTGCTATTTTGGCTAACCTGTGAAATTCCGGGATTGCTTTTTCGTATCGACCTTGCCTAAATTCCAATTCTGCAATGCGCGCAGTAATTTTGTTTGCGAAAGAAAATGTCTGATCAGCTTTCAATGCATAATAAATCTCAAGTGCCTTTGGCACATCTTTCAATCTGTAGAATGATTCCGCCTGGTAATACTTCGCTTCTGCCAATCGCGGGCTTTCAGGATTGGATGAAACATAATTACCTAAACTTTGAATGGCCTTTGTGTAATCCTGGCTGAAGTACAGATTTTTGGCCGACTCAAATTCAACAATCTCAATTCCCTTTGCGCCTGGGTTAGCCGTTTTAAATTGAGACAAATACTTATCAAACTCTCCCGTACGTCCTGCAAGGTTCAAAGCTTCTTGCATAGGCAACAATACTTCATTCGCAAGCGGATGCGCTGGAAACTGTTCAATAATACTGATATAATCGTTTGATGTTTTATTGTAATCCTTCAAGTTAAAATAAGAGGCTGCCCTACGCAAATAACCATACGGCAAAAACCGCGATGACTTACTGGAGTTAATCAACTTTGAATAGCCTGCAACTGAGGCCGAATAATTTCCCTTTTCAAAATCAAGTTGCGCGCGTTGAAAAAGCACCTCATCAATGAATCTCGATTGGGGATAATTTTTAATAACGTGTTCTAACTCTGCTGCTGCTTCAACATACTTTCGTTGAATGCCCAGGATGACCCCGGTTTGCAGATGGGCATAATCACCATCCACCGAGTTGAATTGTATTGCTTTTTTATAATTGGCAAGCGCATCTGGATATGACTTGGTCACATAGTAGCAATCCGCTAGACGAATGATACCATCTGCATAATTAGGGTTGGCTTTTGTAGATTCATTTACAAACTCTTTGAAGTTAAAAAGTGAGC
>JANOLM010000488.1:0-5177 GCA_031419815.1 Bacteroidia bacterium | reverse complement strand
CGTATAAGGTGGGCGATTCTTTGTATGTAGAAATCCATTCCATTAATCCTTTAGCCTTTGACTTTTTGTTTGGAGTTTATTTTCAGATCGCAAGGTCAGGTGGGTTCGCGGAATTATTTGCAATGCCGCTGACAAATTCAAGTACGAACTTGAAGAGCACAGATAAAAATTCCATCACCAATGTGGCTGGTTTCTTTAATGTGGCAGCAGTAAGCTCAAACGGCAGAAAATTAACTCAGAAAATTGCTGATGCAGCCAAGCAAAATAGTAATTAGACTGAAGAATTAAATTCTGCACCCATTCAAATTTAGTGGAGTGCTGATGTACGTGATCTTTTAAACTAAGAATTAAATTAAACATAAATAAAAATGAAAAAGCTATCTATTTCTCTAGTTGCAATTGCACTTTTAGTATTCTTAAATTCTTGCGGAATAAATGGTGCCCTCGTTGTCAATCACAATCAAAATGCCACTCAGGTTCACCTTACCAGCAATAATTTTAAAGTGGTAGACAAAGTAAGCGGAAGTGCGGATGTAACATATGTATTAATCTTTGGTGGAATGAACCGCAAGGAACTTTACAAAAATGCTTACGATAAGATGGTCAATTCAGCTAACCTCCTAGCTGGTTCCATAGCCCTGATTAATGTTATAACCGAAGAACATGTGGGTGGAGTTCCTCCATTTTATTATAAGAGAACTATTACAGTTAGCGCCAATGTCGTTGAATTTGTGAAGTGATCGTGCATGAAAGAGCAGTATTTATCTGGCGAATATTCGCAAACAGTAACAACTTAAAATAAAAAAGATGGAAGAAGAATTGAGTTCACGCAAAAAGACCGCAAGAATTGTATTCTGGCTTTTGATAAAAGGTGTAAAGAAGCCAAAGCTTATTGTGGTGGAGGTTTAATGTAAGTGGTCGCGGAGAATGGAGGGTTGTTTTAAAGTTGTGTTTGGTCAGGCCTCGCACGAGTTACTCTGATCAGGGAGGATAGTTTTATTTACCTGAATTCCTCAACTTTAACATAAATGAGTAAGCTGAACAAGTTTCCTGTATGAAAAATTACGCATTTCCACCCGGTTATAATTTCTTCAAGTCCATAGAGCGAACCATTAAACAGGTTAAAAACCCAGTCGGTACCATGGAAGAAAGTATGGAGCGATTCCATGGAACCTATACGGTAAGCCTTGGCAAACGAAAATTAATCGCCACTCAAGATCCAGGCTTTATAGATCATGTATTAAAAACCAATCACAAGAACTATTATAAATCCCCGATGCTTACTGAGCAGCTCGGAAAGTTTTTGGGAAACGGATTGCTGACGTCAAACGGTGAGTATTGGCTTAAGCAGAGACGTTTAATACAACCTGGTTTTCACATGGATAAAATCAAAGCGCTGTATGATATCATAAAGAAAACCGTTGACGACTTTTTGATGAGGCTACCTACCGGTGATCAGGTGGATGTTTATCCGTTAATGAATAAACTGGCTTTCGAAATCGTAATCAATACCTTGTTCAACGTAAAGATTCCGGAAGCCAGTCGAAATACATTGAGCAGTTTTATAAATGAAACACAGGCCTTTGTTGTGAAAGACATTCGTCAACCGTATTTGAGCTGGTGGTTTAAGCTTTCAGGAGAGGTGAAAAAAAATCTCGACAATGCAGAAGGTGCACGCTCGATCATTCGGGACATCATCAGGGAAAGAAAATCAAGTTCTGAAAAATTCAATGACTTACTGGATATGCTATTGGATGCGCGGTATGAAGATACGGGCGAGCCAATGGATGAGGAAAGAATCATTGATGAAATATTGGTACTCGTTATTGCAGGCCATGAAACAACAGGCAACGCACTTTCATGGACGTTATATCTTTTGGCCAATCATCCGGAAGAGTTGACGAAATTGAAAAGTGAAACAGAAAATTTGAGTCTGGATCAATGCGTGCGGCATGATCGATTGAATGCCGTGATCAATGAAGGCATGCGACTGTATCCACCCGCCTGGATCAGCGATCGCATATCCTTACAAGACGATACCTATAAAGATTACACGTATCCAGGTGGCACAATAGTCCTATTGTTCTATTATGGATTACATCGCGACAAAAAGCATTGGGATAATCCTGAATCGTTTAAACCTGATCGTTTTTTAAAACAGAACATCGATAAGGAAAAACAGAAAGCTTTTTATCCCTTTGGCGCAGGCCCAAGACTTTGCATCGGCAATAGTTTTGCGTTGGCCGAGATGGCCATATTTCTTCAAACTATCATACAGAGTTTTGACATTGAACCAACCAACAGTAGACCTTCTGTAAAACCGCTCGTAACCCTGCGCCCAGATAAGGTTATTTTAAAGATTAGAAAATCAAAACCTTTAACTTTCCCGGACTACTTCTCTATTTTTTTTCCAACAATATCCTGGCCTGCCTGATGCAACGTGACACTTTGTACTTTCCCATCACTATGTTGATTAAACGTGAGCTGGGCTTCCACTACTTTTAAATAGAAAACGTTTTTTGACTTTGGGAAGACGGGAAATTCAGGTTGGCCTGTTGCCTGCGCTTTCAATTGCGTTCCTTCTCTGGAAACTGTTAAGATAAATCCGGGAGCAAGTTGGTATTGACCCACATAGCTTTCCAAAGTGTTGGTGTCCACCACTATTTCTTTTATCACATCACCGGCACTCACACCTAATTCCTTCAACCTGTCAATACCCCTCTGATTACCGGGATTAAGCTCTACGGATTGTTTATAATCTTCAATAGCTTTCTCTTTATCTCCTTTCTTCACAAAAGCTTCACCTCTACTATAAAAAACATTCGAGGATTGAGGATAGGCTTCTGCATTGAGGTTGAATACAGCAATAGCTTTTTCTATCTCGCCTTTATTTAAATAATCATTTCCCAATTTGTTCAACTGACCTTCAGTAAAATCGTAATAGTCGGCCTTATCCTTCTTTATCTCCACATATTCCTTCACACCGGCTTCAATCCCCTGTGTGTCGATTGTCTTCCGTATTTTAATAGCGATAGAATTCTTTATTGGTTTCAGAGGAGATGTCGGATTCAATAGATGCATACCTATATCATCTACGCTGGCATTTGAATTGGATAATACCACAACACCTTTATCTCCTCCTTTTGTGAAGCCGGTAAACGTGCGATAGCCACCTGTTCCGCCATTGTGCCAAATGATTTCCAACTCTGCGGAACCCGTTTTGTGCCAACCTAATCCAACCATGGGACTGCTGCCTTCCACTCTTGAATTTTTATGTGACAATTGCATAGCAGGATACAAGTTGGTTTTTGCCTTCCCCATGTTGGCGCTTACATACTTCAACATATCCACGGCATTAGAACGAATAGCCCCTGCTCCGGCCAGCGAGGTTAAATCCCAATTTTCAACCTCAACTCCTTCACTATGCCCCATGGCCAGGTTGGTTTTCATCTTAGGTGTTAAGGCAATGCGTGTATCGTTAAGATTTAGCGGCTTTGCAATTACATCGATCATCAGTTTCTCATAGGTCACGCCTTTTTTTGTTGCCATGACATGGCCGAGCAAGCCTGCAGCATAGTTGGAATACTCATACTCCGAACCGATATCGCGTGTGAGCTTATAGGTATTTAAAAAATCATACACCTGCTTCTCAGAATAATCCGCAAACGGATTGGCAGGATTTGCTGGGTTGAAATTGTCTGGCATGCGAGGCAATGAAGAAGTGTGGTTGGACATCTGAACCAGTTTGATCGTTGCGCCATTTCGAGTTGGCGCAGTAATTCCTGCCGGTAAATAGTTTTGCAAAGGATCATCCAACTTCACCTCGCCTTTGATGACCATATCTGCCAACAGAATGCCGGTGAATGTTTTTGTGATGGAGCCTATTTCAAAAACGGAATACTCATTTACAGGCTCCTTGCTCTCCAACGATTTAACCCCATAGCTGTAATAACGTGAGCCGTCCGCATCAATAATGCCCACCACTATGCCGGTATTGACGCCATTGTCTACGCGCGCCTTGATGTTGTCGCTGACTGCAACGGGTATTGTTGTTTGTGAAAAAGCGCCAGGAAAAAATCCTGTCAATAAAAATAATGTGATGAAGATTTTTAACATGATGTCTTTTTTAGAAGTGATTACTTAATTTATTATTCTGTCGTGCTTATCTAGCAATGAATGCTTTATGATTTTTCCATCACGTTGATGAGTTCCTCAATTTTCGTCAACCTTGGTGCAAGCTCTTTTTGAACTGCCCGTTTGTTTAAGAGGTAAGTTGCAATAGCCAACCCTACATTTAGTAGCGCCATTTTCATAATTGGTTTGAATCTCCCCACCACCCCAAATCCCAGGACGAATAACATGGTGAGCGTCATGCCAGGCAAAATGTACCAATAGATAATGTTGTCCATCATCTGTTTTTGAATTAGAAGGTATTCCTTCGTTTTATATAAATATTCCAGGTACGTTTCTGTAAACGCGCCAGGTTTATGCCTTTTGGCATTTCTTAATCGCACCACAATATATATGGCCCAGCCAATGATCAATACCGAGGCCACTTTTGATAAGAGATGAGGAATTGCATAAGCACTGTAAGCAAACGCAGGAATGACGATGGTTGCTGCGATTTGTTCTCTTAAATCCCGGTATTTTATACTTCTATGCAAGCGGTCCATGCTCGACTGCACATCGATCATCAATCGCGATTTCTCAAACTTTATGCGTTCCTGGTTAGGAGACGATTGCCAGATTTTTATCAACTCTTCTTCCATCATAACCCTTCATTTATACACGTCAATAACTTCATTTTAATTCGTTTGATTTTCACCGCGATATTGTTTTCCGACAAGCCGGTGATATCAGAAATCTCTTTATAAGACAATTCCTCCAGATAAAGTGTCGTCACTGCTTTATCCGCATCGTTCAGTTTTTTGATGCAGCCCCTGAGTTTGATCAGTCGTTCCTGTTCTTCATGATTTGTTTCTTCATTGCGGATATTCTCTATTGTAATGCTGTCCATATTTCGGAAACGCTTTTTCTTTTGGGCCTGTTTCATCTGCAGGCGAAGACACACGTTCAGGGTGATTCTGAACATCCATGTACTAAGCGAAGACTTTTCTTCAAACGAGGGCATGGACTGCCAGATGTTGATCAGCGACTCCTGAAAAAGGTCTTTTTTG
>JANOLM010000487.1:0-8466 GCA_031419815.1 Bacteroidia bacterium | reverse complement strand
CGCATGGGAGATTTTATGAAGAAGAAATGCCAGGGCTACCTCGGCTATGTATTCACAGGTAATCTTGACCTCGCAAAAAAAATTGGTTTGAGGGCCAGCAAAAGAATTGAATTTTATACCGCTACGATTGACTGCCGATTGCTAGAATATGAATTGTATGGAGGAAGCAGGAGAGTTGAGAAAGTGAAAGTGGAGTAAATTTATTTCCTTTTAAGTCAGACAAAAAACTAGGCTGCTAACTTTTGCTTATCAGTTTTCCAACGAACACTTCTCACCGCTTGAATTGCCTTGCGCGATTTCTTCTGAACCTTAAAAAGATCGTAGTTCATTTGCATAGTCAACCAAAATTGTGGGCTGAGATATTCTTCCCACAATATTTCTGCCGGGTGACAAGGATTGTACATCATATATCAAGATAGCTTTCCTTTCAAAAACTCCGCTGTATATCCTTCCTTGCATTTATTCACCATATCCTCCGGTGTGCCTGAGAAGAGAAGATGCCCTCCTTTTTTCTCTCCGCCTTCGGGGCCAAGATCAATAACCCAATCTGCACATTTGATTACCTCCATGTTGTGTTCAATCACAATTACAGTGTGTCCTTGATCGACTAAAGCATTGATGGCTTTCAGAAGTTTTGAAATGTCATGAAAATGAAGACCCGTGGTAGGCTCATCAAAAATGAAAAGAATGTGATCTTTATCTTCAATGGAGTTTTTTCCAAGAAAGGAAGCGAGCTTCACACGCTGTGCCTCACCCCCAGACAATGAGTTAGAGGATTGACCAAGTTTAACATAGCCTAATCCCACTTCAAAAAGAGGAAGCACTTTTTCATAAACCGGTCTTTTGTCTTTGAAAAACTCAAGGGCTTCCTCAACCGTCATGTCAAGGATGTCAAAAATATTTTTTCCTTTATGTTCTACCTCCAGTACCTCTTGCTTGAAACGTTTGCCGAAACAACTTTCGCATTTCAAAAAGATGTCAGCCATGAATTGCATTTCAATTTTGATTTCGCCTTCGCCTTCGCAGGTGTCGCACCGCCCGCTTTCCACATTAAATGAAAAGTGAGAGGGTTTGTATCCTCGCTGTTTGCTCAGTGGCTGATCAGAATATAATTGACGGATAGCATCGTAGGCTTTTACATAGCTGATAGGGTTAGAGCGTGATGATTTTCCGATCGGGTTCTGATCAATAAATTCAACTTGTGTAATTTTTGAAATGTCACCTTCCAACTTGTCGTACTTACCTGGCGTTTCCGCAACGGAACCGCTCATTCTACCCAGGGCAGGGTATAGGATTTTTTTGATCAATGTAGATTTTCCTGAACCACTGACTCCCGTAATAACGGTAAGAATGCCGAGTGGAAATTTTACCGTAAGGTTTTTAAGATTATTTTCACGAGCTCCGCTAATGGTAATGGAGTCTTTCCATCTTCTGCGCAAAGCAGGAACAACAATTTTTTCTTTACCCGTTAGATAATCGGTTGTATGCGACTTACCGTTTCCATTGGTCAGTTGAGCAGGCAGGTCTTTCTGTGTACCCTGAAAAATTAATTCGCCACCATGTGATCCAGCATCTGGTCCAATGTCTATAATCTGATCTGCAGCGCGCATGATTTCTTCTTCGTGTTCCACCACAATCACTGTGTTTCCTAAGTCGCGAAGTGATTTTAAAACTTCCACCATACGTGCTGTATCGCGCGGATGCAAGCCTATGCTTGGTTCATCCATGATATACATAGAGCCCACAAGAGCGCTGCCCAATGCTGTCGCTAATTTTATGCGTTGAAACTCACCACCGGAAAGTGTGCTGGTAACCCGGTTGAGTGTGAGATAGCCTAATCCAACTTTGGTCATGTATTCAAGTCGCGAGCGGATTTCGGTAAGGATCCTCTCCGAAACTTTTTGCTCATAAGCGGGCAATTTTATTTTCTCAAAGAAAACAAGAACATCTTCAATGGGCATTAAGACAAGATCAGTAATAGAAGTATCAGCAATCTTCACATAGGCGGCATCCTTACGCAGTTTAGTCCCTCGACAATCCGGGCAGGTGGTTCTTCCGCGATAGCGAGAAAGCATTACCCGATATTGGATCTTGTGCATTTTTGTGGCTATGAACCTGAAGAATTTATGGAGCCCTTCAAAATACTCATTTCCATTCCATACCAGATCGCGCTCTTTTTGAGTAAGCTCATTGTAGGCACGATGAATAGGAAAATCAAACTTGATTCCGTTTTTCAGTAAGGGCTTAAGCCACTCACTCATTACTTCTCCGCGCCAGGGGGCGATAGCATTTTCATACACAGAAAGACTTTTATCAGGAATGACTAAGTCTTCATCAATGCCGAGAATTTTTCCGAAACCTTCACAGGTTTGGCAGGCGCCAAAAGGATTATTAAAGCTGAATAAATTTATAGATGGTTCTGTAAATGATAGACCATCCAACTCAAAGCGATCAGAGAAATATACTTTATCCTTTCCCTCCACATAAATTAAACAGTCACCATGTCCTTCAAAGAATGATGTTTGCACTGAATCAGAAAGCCGAAAGGTTAGATCTTCGTCTTTAGCATTGACAGCCGCACGATCTATTAATATTTCCAACTCATCCCCATCGGTCGCCATAGGCTTGCCCAAGGCGATGCGGGCTCCTTTCCGGAGGAGAGGGGAGGAGTTAATTTTGGCTTTTGTGACTTTCTTTTTTTCATCTTCTCCTCCACTCTCCTTTTGGAGAGAAGCCGGACCTGCCTGCCGGACAGGCAGGGATGAGGTAAGCTCTTCGATAAACTTAACTTCACCATTTAACAATACTCTTGCAAAACCTTTACTCAGCAGAAGGTTCAACTCATCTTCCCTCTTTCTGCCTTTCTGTATTTTAAGTGGACAAGCTACCATCACTCGTACTCCATCTTTTTGCTGGTTAATGTAGTCAACAACATCTGTTACCGAATCACGCTTTACTTCCTTTCCACTAACAGGTGAATAGGTTTTCCCAATTCGTGCAAAAAGAAGTTTGAGATAATCATAAATCTCTGTGGTCGTGCCAACCGTAGACCGGGGGTTGCGCGTATTTACTTTCTGTTCAATGGCGATAGCGGGAGATACTCCTCTTATGTAATCAACCTCGGGTTTCTCCATCCGGCCCAAAAACTGACGGGCATAGGAGCTTAAACTTTCTACATACATCCTCTGCCCTTCGGCAAAAAGCGTATCAAAGGCTAAAGAAGATTTACCCGAACCTGATAGCCCCGTAATTACTACTAATTTGTTGCGAGGAATAGCAACACTTAAGTTCTTAAGGTTGTTGACGCGGGCTCGTTTGATGATAATAAACTCTTTGGGGTCGAGTTCATCTAAATAAGAATCGTCTGTAAGGGATTTTGAATTCATCAGAAGTTGCAAAAGTAAAAAATCAGGTTGCCGCTTCCTATCCGTTATTCTAAAATTGAATTTCTATGACAACACAGCCAACAGAAAAAAATGCAGACGGAGAAACTCCAATCATTTGGAGAGCTTTCTGAAAGTGGCCAATGGATCGAGGAATTTCGACCATGCATTTTGGTAAACTTAAATTTGTCGTCTACCAGAAGAGCTTTTGATAAAAATTATCAAAAGTGTTTAATTGGCTAAACACGAATTAAATTTCTATTGATTACCGATTTCTCCTAGAATTAGAGATGGAAGGGTAAAAAATCAGACGAGCAAGGATTGAATACGCTGTTAATTATCAAAGTCAGGGTCATAGCTGGCCTCTTTCTCACCACCACCATCCTCATCAAAATCTCCGCTTCCGCTTTCGAAATCATCATCAGAAGGTGGTGTTTTGACATCGTCATCCTCACTCCCATCAAATTCCTGCTTCGCCCCAGACTCCACATCATAGCCCCCATCACTGTTTTTGGTGACCGGTACCTTGATAAGGAAGACAGCATCATCTGTTTCTAGCGGAAAAACAAAGATCGGCTCTTTTTTTCCGTTGGAAATTCGGGTAATGCTCGCCTCGTAGCCATTTGGATACTGTTCCTTCAGCAGCCCCCTTAAATCTTCGCTTAGATTCTCTAAACTCTTTATTACTCTTTTCTTATTCACAGCCATAACTTCAATACATTCAAAAAATCGAGCCCAAATAGCAAAAGAAATTATTTAGAAGGCAAGATTTTTTGAATAAATTTTGCGCGTTACCGGAATATTTCTACCTTTTCATCCACAAATAATTAAAACCAACCCCATACACTATCGACAAAGACCTCTACGTTACCTAAACGCAAGAAAGAATGATTGACAAAAGGTTAAGCGACAGCCAATTGGTTTCGCTCTATCAAAGTGGTAATGAAGAGGCGTTTGAAGTGTTACTTTTCAGACACAAATCGCGGATTTATACGGCAATTTACTTGATTGTAAAAGACCGGTATCAGGCAGAGGATCTTCTTCAAGAGACCTTTATTAAGGCCATTAATACCATTAAAGGGGGTCGCTACAATGAAGAGGGGAAATTTTTGCCCTGGGTTAGTAGAATTGCTCACAATTTGGCCATTGACCACTTTCGGAGAAGAAAACGATATCCGGAAATTGTATTGGAAGATGGTAGCAAGGTTTTTAATTCAATGGAGTTTGCGGAAGACTCCATGGAGGATGCACAAATTTTTAGAGATGCAAAATCAAAACTCAGAGATGTGATCAGGGAATTACCCACCGAGCAAAAGCATGTGCTGATTATGCGGCATTACCTTGACATGAGTTTTCAAGAGATAGCCACCCGCACAGGCGTGAGTATTAACACAGCCCTGGGCAGAATGCGCTATGCCTTGATCAATTTGAGAAAGAAAATGATCCAAACAAATCAAGCCTATGACAAAAACTTTTACCCAAAACGATCTGATCAGGTTTATTTACCACGAGACCTCGGAGGCCGAGGAGAAGGAACTCAATAAAGCTTTGATCTGCGACTCTGAACTGCAAAGTCAGTACAAAGAGTTGGTGGCCGTAAAAGGCCAACTGGATGTATCACAACTTGAGCCTTCTGCTGTAGCCGTGCAGAATATTTTAAGTTACGCGCGCTGTTTCGAGGAAAAGCATTAAGTTATTTTGGCGCGGTGTATTTAAAATTTTTGATTAAAAAGGTCTTCACATAGAAGACCTTATTTTTTGTCCAATTACAATTGAATCTTCCTTTTCGGCAATTGAGTAATGTCATTGTCTACCTTTTCCTCACCCGCATGCCCATTGCTTCCGCGGGATTTTTTACCAGCAGTTGATTAAAGTCTTTTTCTGTAAGTCCCTTTTTTAGAAGGAGAGGAATCAGCTGAGTGAAAATGTTAGTATAGCCTTTAAACTCACCACCCGGTTCGTCTGGTTTATACCAGCCTGCATCGTGAGAGATGAGCACGCGATCTAACAATCCGTTCGACTTGAGTTGATAAATGGAATCGGCATACTTATCAAAATCACCCCAGCCAATGCCATCCAGGCTTACCCAACTGCCAAGCTGCGCAACTTTTATTTGCATTGTTTTGTCTTGTTCCGCTTGTGCATGCACCCAAACAAATGCGCTGGCATGCACGCCAGCAGCTTGCAGAATTTTTATTTCTTCAAACGCAGCTATTGATAATCCGGTATGCGAGCAAATCGTAAGGCCAGTTTTCAAATGCGTGATTGCAGCCGCTCGAACTAATTTTTTATGAATTTCCGATAACCCACCTTCTGCAGCATCCACACCGATCTTGATAAAACCTGGTTTTATAGAAGTGTCGTCAATTCCATGTTTGAATTCATTGATCCAGCGTATGGCTAGTTGTTCAGCAGAATCAGTAAATGCCCACTCCGGCAAATATTTATTTCCAACCGCACCATAATAGCCGGTGTTGGTAATAATGTTTAATCCACTTTGTAGAGCCAGCATTTGTAACAGCACCACATCGCGACCCAAAAATTTTGGTGTGCAATCAAAAACACTTTTCACACCGGCTTGTTTGGCTTCTAACAGGAAGGGCAACACTTTCTTTACAACGGCATCTCGGTTCCACCTGTCGAAGCTAGTCTTGCTTGCGCCAATAAAATCAACTAAAAAATGTTCGTGTATGAGTGTGGTTCCTAGTGCATCGGCATCTATGGGGCCGTTAACAGAGTTGATAGAATATTTTTTCTTTTTTGCAGCAAGATGCAAACTCGCCAGCAGCGGTAAGGTGAAAAGAAATTCCCTTCGTGTGAAGCGCATACACGCTTATGAATAGTTATAAGGCTTTGATCATAATATCTCTCCACCTCACTTTCACACCTCCACCATCGTGAATTTGTAAGGCTATCTTTCCTGAAATCGAACCGATCTTTTCATCAGTAAGTGTGATCATTTGAACGCCATTAAGCCAGGTGGTCACTTCATTTCCCTTTACACGTACTTTCATATCATTCCAGTCTCCCTCTTTAAGCACTTTTTCTTTATCCACTGTTGGCTGAATGAGCCAGCCGCGCCCATATGATTCGTAAATGCCTCCGCTGTGATGGTTAAGTGGTGCAACTTCAGCTTGCCAGCCGCTTACCTTTGTTCCATCAATCTGGGAATGAAAAAATACACCACTATTTCCATTTGACTCTTGCTTGAACTGTAAAGTCAATTCAAAATCTTTATACTCCCCTTCCGTGGCGAAATAGCCATATTGTTTATCGGGGCCACTTTCGCAGATTAGTTCACCCTTCTCCACATACCACTTTTCTGTTCCATAGATTTTCCAACCCGTAATATCCTTGCCGTTGAAAAGTGATTTTTTCTTTTGAGCAAACGAATAAAAACCTACCATTAAAACCAGGCTTAAAATCAGTGTAAATTTTTTCATGGTGATGAAATTTAGAAAAATTGTGCTTAGCAAAGTGTTAATTTTGACAATCCTTAAAAAGACCAGTTATCAAAAAATTTGAGATTCCAGCGTATTACCGGTCTTCCATCACCGGCAAGATCAAAGAAGCCAGGCGTATCAAAGATTTGCGTAAGCAAGACTTTTCGCCCACGCTGCTAGACTTTGGCTCCGTGCAATTTTATATCGCCCGGCATTTTGGATTCTGCTATGGGGTGGAGAACGCAATTGAAATCAGCTACAAGGCAGTAGAAGAAAATCAGGATAAAAATGTTTATCTGCTTAGCCAGATGATCCACAATCAGGAAGTAAATGCAGATTTGCAAGACCGCGGAATAAAATTCATTATGGATACCGATGGCTCACAATTTATTCCGTGGGAAAAAATAGGGAAAGATGATGTGGTGATCATCCCAGCATTTGGGACGACCGTTGAAATTGAAAACATGTTACGCGATAAAGGGGTTGAAGTTCAGAAATACAATACAACCTGTCCTTTTGTTGAAAAGGTGTGGAACAGAGCTGAGAAATTGGGTCAGGATAATTACACAATCATTATACATGGTAAGCCCAAACACGAGGAGACCCGTGCTACTTTCTCACACAGTGCTGCAAGTGGTCACACAGTGGTGGTTCGCGATATGGAAGACGCGCAACAACTGGCCAATTATGTCACTGGCGGTAAAACTAAATCAGAATTTTACGAAGAGTTCCGGGGAAGGTATTCGACTGGCTTCGATCCGGAAAAACATCTTCAACGTGTTGGTGTGGTAAACCAAACTACGATGCTGGCAACAGAAACACAAGCCATTGCAGATTTTTTCAAACAAGTCATGATCACAAAATATGGTGAAGAAAAAAGCAAGAACCATTTTGCAGATACACGTGATACCCTGTGCTACGCCACCAATGATAATCAAGACGCGACTTATGAACTTCTAAAGTTAGATGCCGATTTAGCAATTGTTGTTGGAGGATATAATAGTTCCAACACTTCGCACATTGTAGATCTTTGTGAACGGAAGTTTAAAACCTTTTTTATCAACTCAGACAGTGAAATTGAATCACGAGAGAAGATCCATCATTTTGATTATCACCAAAAAGAAAAAAGAATCACACATGCTTTCCTTCCCAATCAAATGCCTGTAAAAATAATTCTCACCAGCGGGGCTTCCTGCCCAGATACGATGGTGGATAGGGTGATGTTAAAGGTGCTGGGTTTCTTTCCAGGTGCGTATAAAATTGATGAGGTAATGAATAAATTTTAGTACACTATTAATTAGTGAGGCAAGGAATCTTCATCAATGTTTTATTTCCAATCAACTATACCTTTAGAGGTAAGGATCAGCAGCGCTGCCAATTTCACTAAAAAGTGATTAAATACTCTCCGCAAAAAATACCCGCTTCACCCGGTCGCTTGTATTGGTTAAAATTTCATAAGGTATCGTGTCTATATAGTGGGCAACTTCCTGAATGGGCAATCCTTTACCAAAGACAATTACCTCCTCTCCTTCCTTAGCATCTATTCCTGTGATGTCAACCATTGTCATGTCCATGCAGACATTACCTAGAACAGGTGCTTTCCTTCCATTGATTAAAACCATTCCTTTTCCCTGGCTAAA
>JANOLM010000486.1:0-6822 GCA_031419815.1 Bacteroidia bacterium | reverse complement strand
CGATCGCTTTTGCTGTAGCCGGCATAGATCAGTGGCAATGCAACGTTTTCCAAAGCGGAAGCACGTGGCAAAAGGTTGAACGTCTGGAATACAAAACCGATTTCTTTATTGCGCACTTCGGCCAACTCATTCTCCGTCATTTCGCTCACCATGTGATTGTTCAGCATATAAGTACCGCTCGAGGGCGTATCCAGGCAACCCACGATATTCATCAACGTTGATTTTCCCGAACCCGAAGGCCCCATAAAAGCCACATACTCACCCTTGTCAATGGAAATGGAAATATCCTGAAGCGCGTTCACGATATTAGTTCCCATCTTGTACATACGGGAGATATTTTTGGTCTCAATAATATTAGGCATGCTAGTGGGTTTGATGTTTTAATGATGAATTGTATTTCACAAAAGTTGAAGCTTACCTATGCTTCAACTGATGAATGAAGTTTTGGTTTCAATTTCCGCTCAATTTGCATAAAAATAACGGTCAAAATCTTCAAGATTACTCTGGAACTGAACAAAATTAGTGGCAAAGGGCTTTGGAACACTAATTTACGTTGGACTAAATTATTCGTGGCGGGCCTGACACGAGGCTCGCCATTGGGCTTTCACAGCAAGTCCTCGCCTTCAAGCGGGAGGCTTTTCGTTTCAATCCTTGGCCGATGAGGTCAACGTTACGATCACCCACACGTAAGTACAAAAAGCATTCAAAAGATTAAATCTCCCTTTGATAGCTTATACTGAACTTGCTAACTTACAATGATTACGATATGCGTTTTTCGCTTATCCACTGGAAAAAGGAGAGATAGGCGAATATTTATATCGGATATATGATAGTTAGTCGCAAACCTACAGACCACATAGAAACACAAAGAAATAAACTATGCTTTCGACAAAGACCCTTCTTGAATTAATTAAACTATCCGACAAGCTGACTCATCCAGAAATTAATAGAATTATTTCCATTTTTAACTTTACACCTATTCCCTTTGGAGAAAAGAATACTGTAATGTCCAAAACAACAAAAATATTTAATGACCTAAGATATTATCCCGAAACAAAAAAGGGCCCATTTACTACTGATATTCAAATAGACTTTCTTCAATACATTATTGACGATTATTTTGACAAAAGAACACACTATGAAAACGGCACAACAGAGTATAATCCTTATGGACCTTCAATAAATTTTAATAATGTCTTTGTAATTAATAATAGAGAACTTGGGCATAGCTTAAAGCGTGACGGTTACGTAGTAGAAGGAAAAACTATCAAAAAGCTTCTACCTGCAGAGATTGAAGAAGCAAAAACGGAATCTGAACTTATTTTAGCAATAGACAAATACAATTTTCAAGTTAGTAAAGGACATTTAACTCAAGCAATTTTAAATCATTCACAAGGTAATTGGGCCAGTGCAAACTCTCAGTTCAGAACATTTATTGAGTCTTTATTGACGGAAATAAATAATTTTCTATTACCCGGTAATCAAGTAACGACCGCAGCACAAGCAATAAAAACTCTTGCGGAGACAGCAAATCCGCCATTTTTAAGCAAAGACCTCAATGAATATCCTAGCGACAAAGATTCGGACTCATTTGTATATGGACTTTGGACAAGATTACATCCAGATGGTTCACACCCTGGCCTTTCAGACGAAGACGATTCTTCATTTAGATATCATACTTCAATTGTTTTTGCAAACTATTTATTGAGACGACTTGCTGAAAGAAAAAAGGTCAGCGCCTAACACGGGTTTTGCGTTATTGGGCTGACCGTGCGAATAGAAACATTTGAGCAATTAATAAACTTTGATGCTGGCAGACAGTTTTGTGCTTCGAAATCGCCAACTTCTTAAACCTGCAAACAGTTAGTGGTCATTGTGCAAAACCTGGCCAGTACATAAACCATTAAATAGTAAAATATGATTATAGATTTTGTAATTGGTATAATGCTTATGGGCAGTTTATTCCACCTTTCATTTGCGATTTGGAAAATCAAAGTGTTAAGTCCTTTTGGATCTTCAATCAAAGCAAATATTATTTATGGAATTTTGGTGCTATGCATTTCATTAGGACTTTATTTATACAAGGCCGGCATTGTTGTTTTAATAGAGGACAAATTATATTTAGGTGGGTTATTTGCACTTGTTTACACAGTAATATTTGGCTTAATCATAACAAGAAAGAAGAAGAACTAATACTGACCCAATCCAATCACCTTTTCTCGCTGGACAGTACCACATTGACTTTTAGAAAAAAATATCGGACAGACAATCACCTAACGCGACTGACAAAACAAAAATTAAATTTTACACTTCAAAGTGATTAGAATAGTAAGCTATATTATAAATCATTTAACAGGAAAGCCTAAGAGACTTTTCTTAATAGACAGTTTAGGAGCTATGCTTACTGCGTTTTTCTTGTTTGTAGTATTGAGAAATTTCAACGAATACTTTGGAATGCCTATAACAATATTGACTTACCTTTCAGCGATAGCTGCTTGTTTTTGTATCTATTCAACAGCTTGTTTTTTTTTCTTAAAAGAATATTGGACACCGTTCATAAGGGGAATTAGTATTGCCAACTTACTTTATTGTATTTTGACAATGGGACTTATGATAATTTATTACCCTCTACTTACAATTATCGGGATAACTTACTTTTTAGTGGAAATAGCAATTATTTGTGGACTTGTTTACATTGAACTTAACGTTGCAACAGCAATCAAGAAAAACAGAATAGACGGCAGTCCTTGACCAATTACTTTTTCCGTAGTAACGAAGAAAAGTTAATGGTAACTATGATTGCCAAACAACAATAAACGAGAAACAAAAAAACGTGGACAGAAACACAGCAGGTAACAGCGGTTTTGCAAAATCGGGGCAAACGTGCATGGCTGGGGTTCTGCATTAGAAAGATTAAACACTTTAGTAAAAACTTTAAACAAATAAATCATGCCACTACACATAAACATCATTGCAATTTTGGTAGCTATGGTTGCCAACTTTATCATTCAAATGGTTTGGTATACTGCTCTTTTTTCAAAATCATGGAGCAAAGAAATGGGCTACGACCCTAACATGCGACCTGACAAGAAAGCAATGTTCAAAGGAATGGCACTAACTTTTATTAGTTCCTTTCTTTTTGCTTGGGTGCTTGCCTTCTATTTAGCAGGTTGGAAATTTATTCCCGGAGCAAATGAAATGAACCCATTTATGACTGGCATCAATTCTGCAATTTCGGTTTGGATGGGTTTCTTTGTTCCAGTTCAATTGAGCAGAGTAGTTTGGGAAAAACACTCTTGGAAGTTATTCTTTATTAATGTCGGTTATCATTTTGTTGCGACAGCAGTTGTTGCAATAATTCTTTCATCAATGGCTTAATACTGGCAGACAATTTTTCTTTTGGACAATTGCAAAGTTGGACAGCGGACAAAAACGAAACAAAAAACCGCTAACAGCACCTACAAGAAATTGGCGGATCTGTGGTTAAATGAAGCTTTGTGCTTCGTATCAAGTTCATGGTGGCAGACAGTTTAGTGCTTTGCAATCGCCACCTTTCGCCAAGCCCGAAACCGTTATGCATCATGCTTTGGCAACATAGAAGCTTTAAAGTGTGAATAAGAAATTAATAACTAAAAATGAGGGGGATAGCTGAAAACCGAAGAGAGTAAGCATAACTTTTAAAACAAAATAAAATGGAACAACAACTTGAACAAATCCGCGAACAGCAAAAGGAAACATGGAACAAATTTTCACCGGGCTGGAAAAAATGGGATACCCTGACGATGGACTTTTTAAAACCAATTGGTGATGAAATTATACGACTGCTCAATCCGAAAGGTGCAGATGTAGTGCTGGATGTAGCATCGGGTACGGGTGAACCTGGTTTGACCATTGCAACAATGTTGACTGGTGGTAAAGTTATTATTACTGACCTTGCAGAAGACATGCTTGAAATAGCCCGTGAGAATGCAACACGGAGAGGAATTAAAAATATTGAAACCCGCGCTTGTGATGTTTGCGAATTACCATTTGCCGACAACACATTTGATGCAATAAGTTGTCGTATGGGCTTTATGTTTTTTCCTGACATGATATTGGCGGCTAAAGAAATGGTTCGTGTGCTGAAACCCGGAGGAAGAATTGCCACAGCGGTTTGGAATGTTCCTGAAAAAAATTTCTGGGTTACTGTTACCATGGGAACAATCAGTAGAAATATGGAATTGCCTCCACCCCCGCCCGGTGCCCCCGGTATGTTTCGTTGTGCTAAGGATGGTTTTATCTCCGATTTATTTTCACAGGCAGGATTGAAAAATATTACGCAAAAAGAAATTGCAGGTAAACTGAATTCCAAAACAACCGATGTTTATTGGAACATGATGACAGAAGTAGGCGCTCCTGTTGTTGCTGCACTGAGCAAAGCTGATGATGCAATGAAAGCAAAAATAAAAGGAGAAGTTTATCAGGCATTGAATCAGAAATATCCTGATGGAAACATTGTGATTGACTCAAGTGCTCTTGTAATTTATGGTGAGAAATAAATTTACCGCATCGCTAGTGGACAGAGTAGCACGAACGCATAACAGCACATTTGCGATAGGCGGGGTTTCGTTCTCCGCAGACAGTTTTGTGGTTACAGAAAGTTCTGTTCTCCGAATAAACATTTGTGCTGAAAAACAGTTCAAGCCTCTCACAATGAGCTGGAAATTGTCGCAAAGGAAAAAGCAAATACCAATTGTGTTACAATTTGGAATTTGCAGAAATAGTTGATGGCCTCCGCGCAACCACATTATTTCAGGATTGTATAAACTCGATACACTTTTGGATCACTGAGTCATCCCTTAATATCCGGTTGTGCCCCAGGCTCGATGTTTTGAGTAGGTGAGCAGCTGGATATACTTTTTGTAAGGACAGAGGATGATTGATTGAAACTTCGTTGTCGTGCTCGTCATGCACGAGCAATAGTTTCAGCTCGTGGGGTAAAAATTTTATCACGTTGATGGCAGAGAGGTCGTCAAAATTTTTGTGAAAGGTTTTTAGCACATAAGCTTTAAAGGCTTCACCGGTCGCAGGCGATGCGTTGATCACTTTCAAGAATCCTTTGATAATATCTTCCCCAATGGTAGGGCTTGCAATGTTTATCAATTTTGTAACGGGCAATCCATTGCGTATGGAATAAATTGAAGCAACACCGCCAAACGAATGTGCGATCACAGCATCGGGTTGGCCGACTTGTTCAATGATTTTATGAAAGGCTGTTTCAAATTCAGGAATGTTTGTTTTGCGGCCTTCCGAGTTTCCATGCGCAGGGCCATCAAAAGCGACTGCCCTGTAATTATTCTCTACTAGCTTTGGAATAAATTTCCTAAACTGAGCAGCACGGCCAGCCCAACCATGAACCAAAATTACTACAGGCCCCTTTCCCCATGAGTAAGCCTGAACATTTTTCCCATTGACTGTTACCGAGAATTTTTCGGCCGTCACTAAAAATTCTTTTTCCTTCTCTGGTGCTTTATACCGAAAAGGAGTAAAAAATAAATGGATAGCATACCGGTGAGCTACAGTAGGGGCAATCTTCTCCAGAACAGGAAATCCCCAACGGATAGCTTTTAGTGCAAATGGTGTGTGGTCTTTTTTTCTCTTGTTCATACTTGACTAATCTATTCTCTGCGATCCTTTTTGTCCTTAGTAAGATTCTTTCCCATCTATACTAAATCGAAACGTTTTAGTCGTGTATTCAAACGTAGCAAGATCATAGACTCGTTCAGAAAATTCAACTTGGTTTTCCTGATCAATTAAAATGACTGTAGAGCACCTCGACCCATAATTCGGAGATTTAATAAACATCGAACTCAAGGCGCGTTCACGCTCCAGCCCAATGCCTGTCTCCGGAAGCTGATCATCAAGCGCACGTTCACCATCATACAAAAACTCAAATAATTGTTGGGACGAAATATTTTCAGATTTCAGAATCTGTTCAAATTTTTGTTTTCCTCTACTCACCTTTGGCCATGCCGTTTCCAGAAGATGATTGCTCAACCCGTGCAGCCCGGATGTGATTTTATCGATTCCGGTTTTATAGTTCGATAGATAAAGGAATTCAGTGGGATTGCCCACCAAAAGATTAAAGCCATTATATTCCCTAGCTTTTGGTTCAATTTGTTTTAAATAATTTTCTGGTGAGATATCCTGTTCCAAATAATTGGAAACCAGATGTCCCCGTGAAGGAGCATTCGGGTTAATGTTTTTCGGGTCGCGATAATTAGTGAGCATGCTGATCCTTCCGGATTTAGTAATGCCCATCCACGTGCCGTTTGCTTCGAGGTCTCTTCCGCCCAAAACAGTGGGATGATCATTCCAAAAATTAGCCGCTTCTGTTTTACGGTTATAAAATTCATCGCGGTTGGCTGCGATGATGAGTTTGTAGCGGGGGTGTTGCTTCAACGAAAAAAAAATCAGACACATAATCTTTTTCCTATCAATAAGGTTTGGACTCCCTTGTCACCTGCTTATGAAGCACGTGAGTAATGTATTGGTTCAGTTCTATGGTATTGCATTTTTTGACTCCTGTTGGTCAACCAGCTCCAATCTTTTCACCATGCTGTTTGGAGGAAGTACAGTTCCAGGGGATAATACTGCATTCGCCCCGATCTTACAATTGTCTCCTACTAATGAACCAAACTTTTGTGTGTGCGTATCTACGCTCTGACCATTAATCATTGCAAGGATTTCCTTGTTCTCACGTTCATTAAAATGATTGGCCGTAATGGAGCCAGCTTCAAAATTTACATTCGATCCTATAATAGAATCTCCTATAAAATTGAA
>JANOLM010000485.1:0-2505 GCA_031419815.1 Bacteroidia bacterium | reverse complement strand
CCCCTCTGGGGCAAAAATCAACTCAATATATCATTTTTCTACAAAGAGACTGCCCCGCTGGGGCATGGTCTCCCACTTTTCAATCTTTTACCATATTTTAAATCCGCTTCATCTGATAGATTAGAATTGCTTCAAAATAAGTTTTTATAACTCCTTATAAAGGAATTTGAACCGATTATTATTGAAAATAGATGACTCATTTTCGGCTTACACTCTAGCTTTTGAGGCAGAGCCATAAAAACAAAGGCCAATTTACATTGGCCTTTGTTTAAGAAAAAAAATTAATAATTTTTATTTTCCACCGAATCCAGGATTCTGTTTCAGGATATCACTTCCCAACAAGTCTATCTGATCTTGTGGAATAGGGAGTAATTCATCAATACCCGCATCAAACTTTGAATCAGCAAAAGTGATAGGCAGGAACTTAATTTCATACGCCAGGTAAGCATCAATATCTGACTTTGCAATGCCCCAACGAACTAAATCATAGAAGCGGTGACCTTCACCTGAAAGCTCAAGCTTTCGCTCCATTCTCACTCTATCTAGCATCTCAGGTTTTGTACCTGAAGCTGCATACGTATTGATCACATAATTAGCAGCTGGTAGAGCAGGATTAACAACAGGATTGAGCCAGTCTGCAGCGAGAGTTACAGGTACTACGCCAGGACCAGTCACTCTGCCCATTACAAAACCTGCAGGATTTGCAGCTCTTGTACGTATACGATTGATGTAGGTATGCGCAGTTGCAAGACTTCCCACTTCGATTTCAGCTTCAGCAGCCATCAATAACACATCCGCAAAACGGATGATTGTATAGTTTATCGCTGTGTAGCCAGGTGTCCAGGTACTGTTATCCTGGAGGGTTCCTCTATCAGTCTTGTAATAGACATATTTTTTAGGAGCATAAGGACCTCCGTTGGACTGATTGCGAACCCAGGCGCTGCCTGGATGTGGCTGCCAATCCAAATACATAATGTACCTGCGGCCAATAGAATGGTCAAGGCGCGGATCAAGTTCACCAGCTTCCTGAACAAATGGGTCTTTAGCAACAACGCCCATGTCGGTTTTTATTTGATTGGCTCCTGTATTGTAAGAACCATCAAGCAATGGAAGACCAGCAACGGTGCGGAATGCATTAGCCTGTGAGAAAGAGGGCTGAAAGAAACCACAGCAGTTACCAGGGCCGGAAGTGCCTGATCCGTGAGGATAGTTAAGGTCAAACTCAGGGTTGGCATTATTCACACTACCTGTGTTAGCCGCAGCCTGATACGCCCAAATTGATTCTTCGTTATTGTCATTAGATGCCTTGAACACGTCAGAATATCTAGGCACTAAGTTATACGGCTTGTTATTGGAGGTTCTTCCATTCGTAATAACATCAGTAAAAATTGGTAAAGCGGCAGCATATTTCTTCTGATACATAAGGACTTTGGCCTTGTATGCCTTAGCAGCCCAACTGTTAACACGACCTACCTGCGCTTGTGTAGCAGGAAGATTTGCAATAGCAAAATCTAAGTCAGCCTCAATTTTAGGCCACAGATCCACATCATTTTTAACTTTTTCAATTCCAGTTCCATAGTCAACAGTTTCGTCAACATAAGGGGTATTTCCAAAAGTTCTCTTCAATTCAAAATAAAAGTGAGCCCTTAGAAATTTTGCCTGTGCTTCAATAGCAAGTTTATCTCCGGCAGAAACACTAGGATCTGCTACTGCCAATAATTTAAACACTGCATTGGCACGAGCCACGCCTTCATAAGTTCCATTGTACTTTTCACGTATTACGCCTTGAGTTGGAAGTGCCTCATAGATTTGGATAGGATTGATATCCGAGAAATCTCCGGGATCAGTTCCTTTGTTTGCATCTCCACCTCTGATGCTACCCCATACCCAGTTAGACGGACTTGCCAATCTAGCAAATCGTCCATTTACCTGAGAATAGGCCCCAATCAATGTAGCCTCAAGACCTTGCTTACCAGCTAATAAGGTAGAGTTCAACTGCCCTGTTGGGGCAATCACCAGAAAATCATCACCACAAGAATACAGGAGGAGCATGGCCGTCATGACGAAGCCTATTACCCCGATTCTAAATTTATTTTTCATATTATTTTTCATGTTTTAATTAACAAATCAAATCTCACAATGTTTAGAAACCTATGTTAAGGCCTGCCGTAAAGCCCTTTGTTATAGGGTAGTTACCAACGTCAATACCAAAGTTAGTATCAGCATTACCACCTACACCTGGGTCTAAGCCGCTATAACCCGTAATGGTCAACAAGTTATTAAGAGATACAAACCCACGGAGTTTAGTCATCTTTAAACGATCCAACATGCTTGCTGGAAGTGTATAGCCCAATGTTACGTTTTGCAATCTCAGGTAATCTCCACTTTCGATGTAGAAAGTACTTGCTTGTGAGTTAGTGCTAAAGTTTGACGCACTTTCAAAAATAGGAATAGTAGCACCAGTGTTGGTAGGAGTCCATGAGTCTTTGACCCGCTCACTGATGG
>JANOLM010000484.1:0-1647 GCA_031419815.1 Bacteroidia bacterium | reverse complement strand
TAAAACAGTCACGATCAGTTCATAGTTGTGGCCATGGTAGTTTGGGTTGCTACATTTTCCAAATATTGCTTCATTTTTTTCGTCAGTCCAGGTTGAATTAAACAATCTGTGGGCTGCATTAAAATGTTCCTTACGGGATACGGCTACTTTCATCGTGTGTTAGTAAAAACAGGAACTTTATAAAATGGTTCAGAATTATTTTTAGAGGCTCTCATTTGATACATAAAAGCAGCAATTGGGACTAGTATGGCAATCGCGTTACATTTCATTAAGTTTCTGATAAGAGCTTAATTTACTGAAGTCTAATTCCACAAAATTTTCGGGATTGAGATCATACATGGGATCAAATTTTGCCCCCCATATGATTTCTTCATAATGGTAGGAATGAATTGAATTTATATCTTGACTGAAGGTGTCATCATACCCTTTCAAAACGACAATCAATTCAGTATCAAATTTTGCAAGATCTTCATTCGTCTTTCCATAAATCGGGCTTTTTTCCGTGATGGGATGAACAATTGTCCAGTTTAATGGAAATAGCGTTACCTGGCTTCGCTCCAAGTCCAATGGTAGGTAGACTCTACTTTTGCCTTTTTCCTGATGAGAATAAATAACCCGAGCTGAAATATCCATAATGGTGCTCTTGCGTTTGTTCACTATGCGAAACTGAAGGCTGATGCCATCGCCAAAAGGTGCAATAAGAATATTTTCACTGAAAAGAATTTTGGCCGAAGGTTTTGCAAAGCGTCCATATAAAAGTCCGGTGATAATCGCAAAAATCATTAGACCTGTCATCGCCTCTAGCGAGGCCATTAAGCTAAGGAGATTTCCCCGTGGTGCGATGTGACCATAACCAACTGTTGTAAAAGTTTGAAAGCTAAAAAAGAAGCACTGCAATAGATTATCAATAAATGATCCTGGAATCATTCCACTAAAATTCTCCATGCCAATCAAGTAATAAGAGACGGCAAATAAGATATTGATCAAAAAAAGCGTACTAATAACGAGCAGCAAAAATTTAGCCCACGACATTTTTACGAGCTCCTGATAGAGATTAACGGTGCTAAAACCAAGCCCTACGCGCTTAACATTGAACGACCCATTCTTATTTACAAGACGTTTTACTTTTGTGCCTAGCCCAAGATCATTGAATTGCTTTGACATAATATTGATGATTGCAGAAACAAAAAGCCGCTCTCAATTTTTATTAAGAGCGGCTCACATTAAAATAAATTAGTGCTAACAGAATTCATCAAACACCTCTACTAAGTGTTGCCCAATCATTTGGGCGTTTCTTCCTTCAATGTGATGGCGTTCTACAAAATGTACCAGTTCACCATCTTTAAATAAAGCAATGGCAGGAGAGGAGGGTGGGTACGGCAGCGTGTATTCGCGGGCTTTAGCTACAGCTTCGGTATCTACTCCGGCAAATACGGTAGTGAGTTGCCCGGGTTTCTTTTCTGAGTTTTGTAAGGCCCACTTAATTCCTGGCCTTGCTGCACCTGCTGCACAGCCGCATACCGAATTTATAACCAGAAGAGTGGTTCCTTTTTGGTCTTTTAATTCCTGATCAACAGCTTCTGCTGATTTTAACTCTTTAAACCCAGCTACGGTTAAATCCGAGCGCATGGGGGCTACTAATTGTTC
>JANOLM010000483.1:0-2560 GCA_031419815.1 Bacteroidia bacterium | reverse complement strand
CGAAGAACAATTTCAGCAAATTGCTGTTGGAGCTAAAGCTGATTGTCCGGTAAGCAAAGCATATAATTTGAAAATTAGCTTACAGGCAACGTTGGTTAATTAATTAGTATAAATTAGTTTAACAAGTTTTAAATCATGGGCGTCCGGCTGATTAGAACAGCCGGACGCTTATCTTTGGGGCAGTATCAAATAAATTTAATTGCTAGAAAAATTAAGTATGGCAAAGCATTCCTCCCAAACTAACGAGCTGATTTCACAGGTTTCGGCCGATTCGTGGAAGGAAGAGTTAGAGTTAGCTTCTTCAAAGTACAATGTAATAGGCGCCTGGGTGGCTATCTTTTTTGACCCGCTTTTTGCGTTTACCGATTATATTAATATGCCGGATGACTGGCGTCAACTCTTGGTGATTCGGTTGTCGGTATCTGCCATTACGTTAACCCTTCTTTCTGTTCGTAAAAGATTTTCCATATCAACGTATGTAATTATACTCGTACCGTTTTTGCTGATCTCACTCCAAAATGCATATACCTATAGCCTTATCAGCAATGATGTTATTCTGGGGCACAGTTTGAATTATATGGCGTTGCTGATTGGCGGTGCAATGTTTATTCTGTGGCGGTGGACCTATTCGGTCTTTGTTGTTTTGCTCTCCGCTCTTGCTACTGCATTTTTTCTCAGTTTAAATCCCGCCTTAGATAAGGAGCTGTTTTTTGTGAGAGGTGGTTTTCTATTGATTGCTGTGGGTGCCTTTATGATCATTCTTATCAAAGCGCGATATGACCTTACGGTAAAAGAAATAAAAGCAAGGCTTGCCCTAAAAGCAAGCAATGAAGAATTGGGCAGGCAGAAGGAAATAGTTGAAGTCAGCAATAAAAAAATTACCGACAGCATACAGTATGCAAAGAGAATTCAGGATTCGATTCTTGGTAATCCAACCCGCATCGAAAAATGGTTTACCGACTCTTTTGCGTGGTTAAAACCAAAAGATATTCTTAGCGGTGATTTTTATTGGTTTTATGAAAGCCCTGAAGATAACGTTAGGATTGTAATTGCAGCAGACTGCACGGGGCATGGTGTGCCGGCAGCAATGATGACGGTATTGGGTAACTCTATTCTAAATGAAGTTGTAATACAGAAAAAAAATTATGAGCCTGATAAAATTTTATATGCATTGGACAGGCGCATCATGGAAAGTTTCAGTAATCGTTCAGAAAGTGACGGCAAAGTAAACGATGGAATGGATGTAAGCATCCTTGTGTTCTTGCCAACAAAAATAATGTTTGCCGCTGCTAAAAATCCGCTTTGCATTGTTACGGGGGGAGAAATGAAAGTGATACCAGGCTCTAAATTCCCAATTGGAAGTGCTCAATACAAGCAGGAAAAGGTTTTTGAAAAACATAATCTTACACTCGTTAAAGGCTCAAAACTATATATTTATTCAGATGGTTTCCAGGATCAGTTTGGCGGGGGCAATGACCAAAAATATTTAAGCAAACGCTTTAAAGAATTTTTACTGCAAACTAGCAACTTGCCTATGGAAGAGCAGAAAAACAAACTTGTGGAAGAGTTTGAAACATGGAAGGGAGCAGGTAACAGGCATACAGACGATGTGTTGATTATTGGTGTTGAGGTATAGCGGTTTAGTATTATGTTGACCGTGAGTTTGTAAACCATAAAGTCTTAGCATTATCAACAGTTCTTTTCAGTACATAAAGAAGCAGTACAAAGAGTCATACAAAAATTCTTCTGATGGATTCATTTTTTACAGATACGCTCGGTTTCTCTGAGGAAATTTTCAGTTACTTGATTCTTCCATTACTTATATTTTTTGCTCGCATTTGTGATGTCTCCATCAGCACCATCCGAATTATTTATATGCTCGGTGGAAGACGCTACACTTCTACCGTCCTTGGTTTTTTTGAAGCTTTTATTTGGCTAATGGCTATCCGTCAGATTTTTCAACACCTTGATAATTGGGTGTGTTACATTGCTTATCCGGCTGGGTTTGCTTCGGGCATTTTTGTGGGTATGTTGATTGAGGAACGCATCGCTTACGGGAAAGTAATTGTGCGAATCATCACCCGAAAGGATGTGACGCAACTCATTCAATTTTTGAATGCACAAACTTTCCGTTATACCAAAGTGGTTGCGGAAGGCCCTGATGGAAATGAGAACCTTGTATTTACAGTGCTTCAACGCGAAAGATTGGATGACTTACTTGAGAAATTAAAGGAAATCCTCCCCAGTGCCTTCTACACTATAGAAAAAGTAAAAGCTGCTGGAGAGAGTGGAGCCTTGCCAGAAGAGCAAGGAGGATGGCGATTGTTTACCTGGCTGAGAGGGGTGATTAGAAATTGAGTTAAGTAAAACTACTTCTTCCTTGTAATCCTCCCGTATGAAGTGCAAGAATGGTTGATCCTCTTTTGAAGTAACCTTTTTGAATTAGATCTAGAATTCCAAACATCATCTTAGCGGTGTACACCTGATCCAGCGGAAGCTGATGTTGCTTTTCGAACTCGCTTATAAATTTTATCAATTCATTTGTGGTTTTTGCATAGCC
>JANOLM010000482.1:0-2479 GCA_031419815.1 Bacteroidia bacterium | reverse complement strand
TGCGGCCGTTTTTGTTCCAACCAGCACAGCATCTTCTTCACTTCGCCATTTGTGCACAAGTTGTCGCGAAAATTCACTGCTTATCCAGCGTGATGCGTAATTAGAATGAGCAATAAAACCATCCTCTGTTTGAGCCCACTTTAACAGAATAAACGGTCTTTTCTTTTCCATGAAAGCGAAAAACCGTTTGTTCAATTCTTTGCCTTCGTTTTCAAGCACACCAATCTCCACATCACAGCCAGCTTCTTTAAGTTTTTTTATGCCGTGCCCGGCTACCAATGGATTGGGATCCTCATTGGCAATAACCACGTTTTTAACCTGATGCTGAATCAACAAATCAGCGCAAGGTGGTGTTTTGCCAAAATGCGAACAGGGCTCAAGATTAACAAAGACCGTACTCTCCTTTAAAAGCTTTTTCTCATGTATTGAATTTACGGCATTTACTTCCGCATGAGCTTCTCCATATTTCTTGTGCCATCCCTCGCCAATAATTTTTCCGTCATGAACAATCACGCAGCCCACCAATGGATTCGGACTTACACATCCTGCCCCTAATTTGGCAAGTTCAAGGGCGCGGTGCATGAAATGTTCGTTTGAAGTCATGATCATGTGCTACTTGTACCACTTAGCTTTATAATCAACAAGCATTCCTGATTACCGGAGTTTTTGGTGCAGGCAATAGCGTAGTTGATGGCGAAGTAGTAACATTGCAAAGATCAAGCTCACGATGACCAATTCCAAAGAACTTTTCAACGAACTCGTCAACCAAGTGCGATTGGATGAGACTCGTGATGAAATCTGTAGTATCATTTATCTGTTACTCGAAGATAAGTTTGGACTAACCAAAGTAGAGGTTATGACCGGCAAAGAAATTGAACCCGTCAAGTTGGATTATTTCAACGACATCATACAACGAATCAACCGTCATGAACCTATTCAATATGTGCTGGGCAAAGCAGAATTTTACGGAAGAGCGTTTGCGGTTGATGGTTCTGTGCTTATCCCAAGGCCCGAGACGGAATTGTTGATTCGGGCGGTTTTAAAGGAGAAAAAATTTTCTCCAACGATACTTGACATTGGAACAGGAAGCGGATGTATTGCGATTACACTCGCAGTGGAGATACCATCATCAGAAGTTTATGCTATTGATATTAGTGAGGAAGCTTTGACCGTAGCTCAACATAATGCAAAAAATCTTAAAGCAAAAGTTGATTTTTCTAAATTTGATATTCTTGCAAATGAGAAATTGGAACACCGGTTTGATATCATCGTCAGCAATCCTCCTTACATCACGGAAAGCGAAAAAAAAGAAATGAATTCTAATGTACTGGATTTTGAACCACCTTTGGCGTTGTTTGTAACGGATAAAGATCCTCTTGTTTTCTACAAAGTAATTGCCAGAAGAGGGAAATCACTATTGAAACCTGGAGGTAAAATTTTTGTGGAAATAAATGAGCGGTTTGGGAACGAGCTAAAGCAGCATTTCAGGAACGAAGGGTATAGCAATGTGTTTATTGAAAAAGATATCAATAATAAAGATCGCATATTGATGGCAGAACTTTTCTGATCAACCTTTTATAACTTACCCTTTGAATGATGAAGAATAGCTGGCAACGATACTGTTCTGTTTTTATACCGCTATTGATAGCAACTGGTATACTTTTCTATTCGTGTGATCCGAAAGCGAATGAAGAGGATGATTCTTCTTTTGGTCTCCTCCAAAGTAAAATTCTAACTCCAAGTTGTGCCATCTCAGGCTGTCACGCCTCAGAAGCTGATAATACGTTTATTCAACACCATTTGATATTGGAGAAAAAAGTTTCGTATGCCAACCTCGTGGATGCTGATCCTGTTAATGCAAATGCGTTGGCAAATAATTTACTTCGCATCAAACCCTTTCATCCGGATGAGAGTCTGCTTTTTCACAAACTGCACATTCCTTCCAATCATCACACTCAGGATTATGGTAATCCCATGCCATTAGGTTTGCCACTGCTTTCGGAAGGACAACTTGAGTTTGTGCGGATATGGATTGAGAATGGTGCCCCCGAAAAAGGCACTGTTGCGGAGGCTTCTTTGCTGGATGACATAACACCTCAGGAAGAAGATATCGAACCTTTGTTGCCACCTGAAGTGGGCAAAGGATTGCAGATTGTAATTCCAGAGTTTACAGTAGCTCCAAATTTTGAGCGAGAGTTTTTTGTTTATAAGAAACTGGGAAATGCCGAGCAGATTTTTGTGAATCGCTTTGAAATTAAAATGAAGCTAAACAGCCATCATTTTATTCTATACAATTTTGATAACCTCCCTGATTTATTCAAACCTGTTGTTGATGTTGTAAGGGATATTCGCAACCCAGACGGTTCATTAAATATTGGAAACATGATCCCGATGGCGTACCACACTTTTGTGATGGGAACACAAACATCTTATCTGGATTACCGCTTTCCAGAGGGTGTGGCTATTTCTTTTCCGGCAG
>JANOLM010000481.1:0-1570 GCA_031419815.1 Bacteroidia bacterium | reverse complement strand
TTTCTCGCAAAGATTTGAGCCGATAAACCCTGCACCGCCGGTAATTAAAATTCGTTTCATCACGTTTTTATCGCCCAAAAATAAAGATTCTCACAAACAATTTTAGATTAGCTCTCCAACGACTTTACAAACTGAGGCCTCAGTTTGGCCACGATATTCTGATAAGCAAAAATCTCGCAATGAACTGGGTCATAAATTTTTATATGAACAAGACCATCCCGCACCATTCTATATAGATCGTAGTTCGGCAGAAACTCCCAAAAGTCTTTAAAGAAAGTCCTACTAACGACATTCAAATTGTTAAATTCAAAGTGTATTAAATCAACCTTACCTTGCCTAATATAAGACTCAAAACCCTTCATGACTGAAAGCTCATTCCCCTCCGTGTCGATTTTCAACAAGAGGACCTTTTCAACTTGGTGTTCAATAGCAAATGTATTTAAGGTAATAACTTTCACCTCATGCTCTACTGCTTTTCCTTGGTGGATCGTTTCTATGACATCCCTGTAGAGTGATGCATGCACTGATCCATCATTGTTTTCATAGTCATAAAGTTTTAGATTTTCATCAGCGACACCAACTGCTACGTTAAATGTCTCAATCCCCAAAGAATTGACAGATGATTTTAATTTTTGAAAAGTGTGGGGGTGTGGCTCGAAGCAATAGACTGCTACATTTTTGTTTATCGCTCTTATTTTTTTTGAGTAATCCCCTACATTTGCGCCAACATCGAAAACAACCCCCCTTTCAGCGGTAGAAAGATGGCTGACAATGAAGTTGGCTTCACCACTTTGCCTGTCTGACTTATAGTTCAATATTCCCAGCCCCCGTAAGCTCAATACAAACAAACGCTTGTTGAATTTATTAAACGCTTTTCTAGAAAATAAAAACGCATATGCATCGTATAAAAAATTAAGCATTTCAGGTTCTTTGAAAAAGATTTACAAAATACAGAGTCTTTAGTTTCATGAAAAAAACTATTCTGGTTTTTTTTGACAGCACATCGAAAAATAATGCGGCCATTGATTGAGCGATGACTGTTGAAATGGCAGCACCGACCAATCCGTACCTTGGAATTAGGATTAGATTCAACACGATATTAATGACCGCGCCAGCTAATGTTCTATAGAGCGCATAGCGTTGAAGGTTCTCGATCGTATACCAGCTACCACTGGCCACCCCAAAGGAAACAAATACCCCAGCCCATATATGTATCATTAGAACTTGACCGGCCTCTTTGAAAGCGACGCCATACAACAGGGTTACCAGCCACTCACTAATAAACGTCATTGGTACAGCAACAGCAACCGCCATCCACATCAAAAAAGTATATAACCGCTGAAGCCTGCTGTAATAAAGGTCTTGGCTGATTTTCTTTGCATTCACAATGGCTGGAAAAAAGGATGCAGTGATAATCCCCGGCACAAAGTACCATGCTTCGGAAAGCCGAACGGCGGCAGAGTACAAGTCCACCTCCTTCTCCCCGAGCATTTCCTTGATCATGATCTGATCAATTCGCATATAAAGACTGATAGCGATGCCTGACAGGATAAGCGGCCAGGCGTTTCTA